>JAZNLD010000128.1:0-2211 GCA_045578925.1 Clostridia bacterium | reverse complement strand
ACTGCTTATCATGAAGCAGGTCATGCAGTTGCTGCAAAACTTCTTCCTACTCAGGATAATGTTCATCAAGTTTCGATTATTCCGCGTGGAAGAGCTGGTGGTTTTACATTAAGCCTTCCTGATTCAGACAAGAGCTACATTTCAAAAGATGAAATGCTTGAAGATATTGTTATGTGTCTTGCAGGTCGTGCTGCTGAAAAAATTGTGTTCAATGATATTAACACCGGTGCTTCAAACGACCTTGAAAGGGCAACCCAGATTGCAAGAAATATGGTTATGAAGTATGGTATGAGTGAGAAGCTCGGTTATGTAACATTTACAGCTGAAGATCATGAAGTTTTCCTTGGTCGCGATTTCTCGCAGGGCAGAAATTACAGTGAAAGTGTTGCTGCGATTATTGATGACGAAATCAAACGTATTATTGACGAATGTTATGCAAGGTGCGAAAAGCTTCTTATTGATAATCGTGACAAGCTTGATAATGTAGCGAAAGCACTTGTTCAATACGAAAAGCTTGACGCAAATGAATTTGAAAAGGTTTTTGAAACAGGAAACCTTGAAGAAGAAAAAGAAGATAATGAATAAAAAACTCGGTTGAGATTTTGATATACACCCCAAAAGTGTCCAACTTTTGGGGTGTATATTTTTAGAAGGAGGAGCAGAAGATCTGATGAAAGAATTCCTTTAAAACTAAAAGGAATGAGTCCGGTAGAATACCGAACTCATTCACAAGCAAGTTAATATTAAATTTTGTCTAAACTTTTGTATTCGCTTCAAAAGCGGGTGTGCTTTTTTATTTTATCTTATTTGATTTTTATTCCGAATATCCTGCATCCTCTTGTGCCTACTACAAGGGTGTCTTCAAATATAGCGGGGGAGGCCTCAACATTTGAACCGATATTGACAGTGCTTAAAAGAGTACCTTCCGCGCCATCAATAAGCTTCACATTACCGGCAGAATCGCAAATAACAATATAACCTTTTCCGTCTGCATTGTATACTGCTACGGGAGAACTCCAAGTGTAGCTTTTCATTTTGTGTTCCCATATGGTCTCTCCGGTTTCTTTATCCATAGCGATAAGCAACCCGTTGTAGCCGGAAGGTGTTGAAGCTATATTATAAAATATGAGATCTTCAATATCGGTATATTTTTTCCCTATAGCAGGTGATGATTGAACTCCGCCTGAACTGTCATCTCGTCTGACGCACTTAAATTCCTTTGACCACAATACATTTCCGTTTTTAGCATCAAGCTTATATATGAAAGTACTGCCTTTCGATGCTTGTGCCGTCCATCTGAGTGCGTTCGCGGTGTAAATAGCTCCTTCGCCGTTTTCCTTCCATTCAAATACGGGGGAAGAGTTTGTGTCATCAATGACGTCCTGCGCCCAGACGAGCTTCATTGTATTAAGATCAACGCAAAACATCATACCGCTGTTTTCGGTGAGATACACATAGTTTCCGACAATTACACAACTGCTTTCGTATCCCTCCCATCTACCTTTATCGGTTTGCTCAGTTCTGTAACGGCATTTTGCGATGTTTTCGGGATTAATAGATATTGTTTTGTTTTCTTTGTCGTAAATCGTATTTAATTTTAATGTATAAAGAACACCATTCTCTCCGGGCCATATAAGCGCATCTGTTTCGGCATCAATCAATGGTGAAGAGTCAAACGCAGCCCAATTTCTCAAAGCCTGCGGGTCAGATCCGCTTTGCTCATAAATAACCTTATTTTCTATAAGGTCAATTGCATACATTCTTTGACTTTTGCTTCCGCTTTCTATACCTGAACCGATGTACATTATGGGGTATCCACGCGGATCAAGTGTGCCTGTACCCTTGAAGGTCATACCGACATTGAGCTTGTCGCGTGTAGGTTTTCCATCATGCAAATCGTAGAAGTATATGTTTCCATCCAATGTTGCGTAAATCACCTCAACAAGATTTTCTACGGCCTTTTTTTCGGGATAGATGTTCATTATTTGTTTTGTTTCTTCTTCCCAACGAACGATGAGGGGCTGTCCTGACCAACCGCAACCTGACCATTTTCCAAGAGCTCCTATTTGGTGACTCCATACTGTTTCAAGCTTGCCTTCAACAATGTTCGCGTTTCCGTAAGAGGCATCGCTTCTGTAATTGTTGCCGCGGAATGTAGGAATCCCTTCAAACGGGAAATAGTTGTCTGCGTGCCCGAAATCAATTTTTTCG
>JAZNLD010000127.1:0-8780 GCA_045578925.1 Clostridia bacterium | reverse complement strand
GATTACTCACTTTCGGTTAAACGATTGAGGGATAAAATATGTGGGACTTGAAGAAAAAAATATGCTATGTGCTGTATATTGTTTTTGCGAAGAATCTGCCATTGTCAAGAAGATTTAAATTTGCTAAACATGCCAGAAACTTTTTCGCGAAAAGAATACTCAAAAGTGCAGGCAGGGAAATAAATATTGAAAAAGGCGCTTTTTTCACTCCTGGGGTAAGCCTTGGTGATTATTCCGGAATAGGAGTAAATTGCGAGCTGAACGCATCGTCTGTATGTGGTGAGGGTGAAATAATAATAGGCGACCACGTTATGATGGGACCTGAATGTGTTATATACACAACCTCGCACATTTTTGACAGAACAGATATTCCTATGATGGAGCAGGGAAGCACTGCAGGAAGAAATGTTGTTATTGGAAACGATGTCTGGATAGGAAGGCGCGTTATAATAATGCCCGGTGTAGAAATCGGTGATGGATGCGTAATTGGTGCCGGAGCCGTTGTGACTAAATCAATTCCGGCGTATACCGTAGCAGGAGGAGTTCCTGCAAAAGTAATAAAGGACAGAAAGTGATTTGTTAAGTACAGGCAAGGTAAAAGCGATGGAGAATGCAATTAAACCACAAAAAATAATATCGCAGAAAATAGCAGAGTTTTTCTTTATGCTGTATATGATAACCCTGTATATCTTTGTGGATAAGACGGAAACAGTTATTATATCAAAGGTTGTCTTTGTCATATTTGCAGTATTTACGACAGTCGCTGTACTCAGAAGCAAAAGCATCCACATCGGAAGAAACGTGATGACCGTGTATATTGCTTTTACATGGATGTTTGCAACTGTTTTCTGGGCACAGAATGTGTACAATGCAACTTATATGATAAAGACTATGTGGCAGCTTTTTATACAGTTTTTCTTGGTGTATAATCTTTTTGCCAAGCAACCCGATGCGTATGACAAGCTCTTAAAAAGCCTTTATGTATCTGGAGTTGTGCTGATCGGCTACAGCATATATCTTTATGGATTTTCCGCAGTGCTCAAGGCACTTTCTGAAGGGGAAAGCGTGCGTCTTGGGGCGGAAATAAATCAGGAAAACTCATTCGGTATGATGAATGCTACAACATTTATGGTGGCGTTTTACTATCTGTTTTACAAAAGAAGATTTAAATTTTTCCACATTATAACGGTTGTCGGTTCGTTCGTTTTTGCTATGGCAAGCGGATCAAGAAAGGCCCTTC
Source organism: Clostridia bacterium (assembly GCA_045578925.1). Classification (GTDB taxonomy): domain Bacteria; phylum Bacillota; class Clostridia; order UMGS1883; family UMGS1883; genus UMGS1883. Next base: position 7,540 of record JAZNLD010000127.1, on the reverse strand, counting down.
TTATGATGTGTACAGGTGTTGTATTTCTTGTTTTAAGAAAATACAAGATCAAGCATTTGCATAAAGCAATTGCAATCGGTACAGTGCTGGTTATTGTTCTTATTATAGTAATCAATCTGCCTGTTTTTGACTTTATAAATTCAAGAATGGATCAAATGTTCAATTTCATAACCGGCGAAGGTGAAGTTGACTCATCGTCCAATCTGAGATGGAAAATGATTGTTGAGGGATGGAATGCTTTTAAAGATCGTTTCCTCAACGGATATGGGGCAAACAACTACCGTAACATTGGAAGATTCAAGGCGTATGCACATAACAACTTTATCGAAATTCTTGTTGACTTCGGCGCGATAGGATTTTTTCTTTACTACTTGATTTACTTTATGGCATTCAGAAATTTATGGAAATCCGATAAGGATGCTGGTAAGGCACTTATCTGCGTATTTCTTGTGCGATTTATTATGGAAATAGCAATGGTTACATATTACAGTAAGCTTCACTGGATTGTCATGGCATTTTTCCTTATAAATCATTCAGAACTAACTGACAAGAAAAATGATGAAGAGCCGCAGGAACAGGAAACCGAGATTGAAATCCCAAAGAAAGCAGCTACTGCGGAAATTGAACAATTGAGACGAAGGGAAATATGAAATGAAGCGACTTTTATGTATAGTGGCAAATCTTAATCAGGGTGGCGCAGAAACATTTCTTATGAAAATGTACAGAAATATTGACAGGGAAAAGTACCAGTTTGACTTCTGTATAATGAGTGATGTTAACGGAAAGTATGAGGAAGAGGCTATTTCTCTTGGAAGCAAGCTTTACAGAATCCCTCCCAAATCCCAAAATCCGATAAAAAGCTTTTTGTCGCTCAAAAACATTGTTAAAGAAAATGGCTACGAATGTGTTATACGTGTAAACGAACATTCGCTTTCGGTAATAGACCTGATAGCTGCGAAAATGGGTGGAGCAAAAAAACTTATTATGAGATCATCAAACGCAGACTCAGGTTCAGCGAAAAGCAGATTCCTGCATAAAATGTTTCTCTTTCTTCCGCATAATATTCCCGATGTGATGATAGCGCCTTCTACAAAGGCGGCACTTTACACCTTCGGAAAGAAAAATGTGGAGAGCGGAAAAGTAAAAATAGTTAAAAACGGACTTCCCGTTGATGAATTTGTTTTCAATGCGACAGACCGCGAAAAGTTAAGGAAAGAACTAAATCTTGAAAATAACTTTGTGGTAGGACATGTCGGCAGATTTCAGAAACAGAAAAACCACAAATTCCTTCTGGAAGTATTTAACGAAATTGCTAAGAAAAAAGAAAACGCCCGTCTTGTCCTTGTTGGCGGAAACGGAGAACTGCTTGATGATACGAAAAATCAGGTAAAGGAATTTTCGCTTGAGGACAAGGTGATTTTCCTCGGAAACCGTAGTGATGTTCCGAAGCTCCTTGGGGCATTTGATATTCTTGTTTTCCCTTCGTTTTTTGAAGGAATGCCCAATGTTGTTATAGAAGCTCAGGCGGCATCGCTTCCTTGCGTGATATCCGATACAATAACCGATGAAGCAGATATTACCGGTATGGTTGAGTATTATTCGCTTGAGAAAACTGCTGAAGAATGGGCAGAAAAAGCACTGCTTCAGGCAGAAAAATTTGAACGAAAAAATCTTAAGGAAGAATTCTACAAAAACGGCTACGCAATAAAGTCGGTAGTAGAAAAATTTGCAGAGCTGGTGTTTTAGGAATTTTATTTAATCAGGGTGAAACTATGACTAATGCAGGAATTTCAAAAAACAAAATACCGCTATTTCAGAGATTGGCTGAATTTTTATTCATAATATACCTTGTGACTCTGTATATTTTTGTTGACAGAGATGAAACGCTTGTCTATTCAAACATAGCGTTTTTGCTGTTTGCAGGTTGTACTGTGCTTGCACTTCTTAACCGAAAAAGAATTTATATAGGCAAAAATATGATGACGGTATATCTGGTGTTTACATGGATGTATACCACTACTTTCTGGGCCAGTAATTCATATCTGGCAGGTGAAAGAATGAAAACAATGTGGTTGTTGTTTCTTCTCTTGTTCCTTACATATAACCTGTTTTATGAGAAAGAGGATGCACACGCATATTTGCTGAAGGGTCTTTATACAGCAGGCATAGCACTTATTATATACAGCCTGAAAATATACGGGGTTTCCGGAGCAATCGAAATGATGTCAGGGGAAAGTGGCATTCGACTCGGAACAGAAATTAATCAGGAAAATATCTTCGGTATGATGAATGCGACGACCATTGTAATAGCATTTTACTATCTGCTATACAAAAAAACGCATAAGCTTTTTCATATATTAGTGATTTCAGGTGCGTTTCTGTTTGCAATGTCAAGTGGCTCACGAAAAGCCTTGCTGATGATGTGTATAGGGGTTCTTTTCCTTATTTATAAAAGGTATGGAATAAAGAAACTGTACAAGGTTATTTTGGTCGGAGCAGTTGTAACGATTCTCTTTATGGCTATAATTAAGCTTCCGATGTTTGACCTTATAAGAGGACGAATGGAAACAACGATGGGTTCATTCACAGGGGAAACTACCGGTGACTCGTCTCAACGACTGAGATCAAAAATGATCGATATTGGTTGGAAACTTTTCAAAGAGCGTATGTTTATCGGATACGGAGCAAACAATTTCAGCTTCGTTTCGGGATTATGGACATACTCGCATAACAACTTTATTGAGATGCTCGTTAATTTCGGTATTATAGGATTTATCCTCTACTATTCAGTTTACCTGATAGGCATAAAATCACTGTGGAAACAACAGAACGATGCAAGTCAGACATTGCTTATAATACTACTTGTCCGCACAATTATGGAAATAGCATTTATAACATATTACAGCAAAGAGCAGTGGATTATATTGGCTTTTTCTATGATTGGCTGTGGTGCTATGAAAAAACCGAATAAAAATACAGAGGAAAAGGTTCTGCCGACAATGAATATCGTCGGGGAAATTCAAAGCAAAAACGAAGGTGATTTTTGTGGATGCGAAGACATTCGTGAAAAAAATGAAGAAGGGGATTGCACAACCAAGACTTGTGATATGGTTTCTTCTGAACAGGAAGTGTATGGCACGCTTGATTGCGGACAGGGCTTATCTGAAATTGAAGTACCGTGCCATAACGAAGAAATCGCTGAATCTTAAAAATCCAAAAACCTTCAACGAAAAAGTTCAATGGCTTAAAATCCATAACAGGAAAAGTGAATATACCAATATGGTAGACAAGTATGCTGTGAGAGAGTATATAGCAAAAACAATAGGTGAAAAGTATCTCATTCCAATGCTTGGTATATGGGATAGTCCTGATGAAATTGATTTTGATTCTCTTCCGAATCAGTTTGTTCTTAAGTGCACGCATAACAGCGGTTTTGGAATGCACATCTGCAAGGATAAGAGTAAACTTGATATAAATGAAGTGAAGAAGGGTCTTAGAAAAGGGCTTCGTGAGAATCACTTTATAACAACTCGTGAATGGCCGAATAAAGATATTCCGCCTCGCATTATTGCAGAGGAATATATAGTCGATGAATCAGGGGCAGAACTTAAGGATTATAAGTTTTTCTGCTTTAATGGAAAGGTGGAGCTTATTGAGGTCGATTTTGACAGATTTGAAAATCATAAAAGAAACCTCTACACTCCCGAGTGGGAGTTCGTTGATGAAACAATAGAATTTCCCAATGATAAAGAAAGACAATTTGAAAAACCAAAAATGCTTGATGAAATGGTTGAAATTGCACAAAAACTTTCAAGCGGAATGTCTATGATAAGAATAGACCTTTACCATACTAAAGATAAGGTTTATTTTGGGGAAATAACTTTTTCACCCGATTCAGGGTGGGGTAAATTTTCATCAGAAGAACTTAATCTCAGAATGGGCGAACTGATTAAAATAAATAGTGAAGGATAAAAGGTGATTTTAGAATGAGCGATATAGCAGTAAGCGTTTGTATTATAACGTATAAGCATGAAAAATATATTCGTCAGGCACTTGATAGTGTTTTTATGCAAAAAACAAACTTTGATTTCGAAGTAATTGTCGGCGAGGATGCATCTCCCGATAATACCCGTCAGATTCTTCTTGAGTACAAGGAGAAATATGGCGATAAACTCATTCTGGTTTTACACGATGAGAATGTCGGTGTGAGCAAAAACGGAAGAAGCCTTGGTCCTCATATCCGCGGAAAATATGTAGCAAGTCTTGAGGGTGACGACTACTGGACAGATGAATACAAGCTTCAAAAACAGTATGATCTGTTGGAAAACAATCCTCGCTACAGCGCTGTTTGTAGTGACTTTATGAGTGTCAATCCGGAAGGAGAGGTGCTTAAAAGCTCGGTTCTGAATCTGAAAAAAGACATCGTTAAAACAATGCACGACTGGATATATAACGGATATAGTCTTCACACCTGTACAATATTCAGAAGAAATATATTCCCTCCCTACAGCGATGAAAAATATGCGAGATTAAGAACTGCCGAACCGACTATGGGGGATCTTATTACATTCACTCTCCTCTATGATGCTGGGGATATATATGTGATTCATGATGTAATGTCTGCTCATCGTATGGCAGGTAAAAACGATACGGCAAGCTTTTCTTATGCAAACAGAACAAAGGCGATAGAATATACATATATGTTCGCCAGGATAATTCGCAATCTGGAGGAATATCTGGAGCACAGGTACAACCTTACACCAAGACTTTGCTGGAGAATAGCAGTTTTGAAGTTGGAAAAATTGCGCGGAAATATTCAGTATGATGAAAAAGAAATGCGTAAGCTGATGGGAACATTAAGTGTAAAAAACCGCATATGGATTTACTATAAAATGGTTGAACTTGTTTTCAAAAAATGCTTAATAAAGCTGGGGTTATATCATGGATAATAAAGAACTGTCTCAAAAAGTGTTTTCCGGTATGAAATGGAAAGCAATAGAAAGATTCTTTCTTCAACTGATAAACGCATTTACACCTATGCTTCTGGCGCGCCTTTTGTTGCCGGAAGATTTTGGAACAATCGCAATACTTTCCGTTTTCATATCTATTGCAAATACTTTTGTTCATAACGGACTCGGAAACTCAATAATACAGAAAAAGGACAGCGATGACCTTGATTGCTCGACTGTTTTTTATACTCAGTTTGCAATTGCCATAATCTGCTATTGTGTACTTTTTGTATCAGCTCCCTTTATAGCAAAATTGTATAAGAATCCCGAGCTTTCGCTGATGCTCCGTATAATGAGTTTTTCTATAGTAATAAGCGCAATCGGTTCTATTCAGATTACGGTTATGAAAAAGAAAATGCAGTTTCAGAAAAGTTTCGTAATCAACACCATTGCGACGATAACTTATGGAGTGGTGGGAATAGGGCTTGCATATGCAGGATTAGGACCGTGGAGTCTTGTTTGGGCAAATCTTGCAAATGGTATAGCATTGCCGCTTGGCGCAATATTTATGGTAAGATGGCGCCCTAAACTTGAATTTTCTTTTGAAAGATTGAAAAAACTTTTCAGCTACAGCTGGAAACTTACTGTAGGATGGTTAATAGGTACACTTCATCAGGATTTGTATGTGTTGGTAGTAGGAAAGCGATTTTCCGCAACAACTCTGGGCTTTTATAATCGTGCAGGCAGTTTCCCGCAGATTATTTCCAAAACAGTTACCGAGGTCGTTGATGGCGTAATGTTTCCCGCTATGTCGCAGATTCAGGATGACCGCGAAAAGCTCAAAGGTATTACGAAAACACTGCTTTCAATGAATGCATACATATTGTTCCCTGTGTTTTTCGGGCTTTCATCAGTAGCCAAAAATCTGGTAACAATCATTCTTACCGAAAAATGGTTGCCTTCAGTTCCAATGATGCAGATTATTTGTATAACCTATGCGTTGAATTCTATTAACAACTCAAATATGCAGGTTTTCAATTCGATGGGACGCAGCGACATCTTTATGAAGTTCGAGCTTATAAAACGCTCCATATCAATAGTTCTTCTTGTCGCAGTATCGTTCATAAGTATCTATGCTGTAATTCTCGTGCTTCTTCTTATGGCTGTGCTTTCCAATTTGATGAATGCTTATCAGAACAAAAAGCTTCTTGGAATAAAATTCCGCGAACAGGCAAAATGCCTTTTGCCGTCATTTGTATGCGGATTACTTATGTGGATTGCAGTCATGGCAGCGGGACTTATAAAAATAAATATATTTGTATCTCTTATAGTTCAGATTTTTACAGGCGTAGTCGTATACTTAGCTTTATCTGCTATATTCAGACTTCAGCCGTTCTGTTATTTGTTAAACTATGTGAAAAATATGAAGAAAAACTGAAAACATGTTTGAGGAGGGTGCCAAAATGTCCGATAAGCTGATAGAAAAGCGTAAAGAAGAATTAAGAAAGTGGATGCGCGATGAAGGCGTAATAGAACCTCGCGTTGAGAGACTTGTCAATTATTTTTACGAGGATAAGTATAACTATACGAAAACAACTGAGGAGCAGAAAAAATGGGCTTATGAAAAGGGCTTTTGCTCTGAAAAAATTTTCCGCTATGGAATAAACGAGGAAAACTATAAGGAATATATGCCCGATATCGAATACCATACGCCGTCTGCATATAAAAACCGCAGATTTTCAAGATGGTATGATGACAAGGTTTCAACATGGTATGTGCTTGCTCCTTATAAAGAATATATGCCCGCCCACTATTTTGTAATTGATAACGGTAAAATAAGAAAGCTCCACGCAGGCGGCGGGAAAAATAATGCTGAAGCAATTATCAAACTTTTGAAAGAAAAGAAGATTCTTGCATCAAAACCTGCGCGTGGAGGTCATGGGGAAGGATTTAAAAAGCTTGAATACCGTGACGAAAAATTTTATGTAAGCAATGCTGAAATTTCTGAAACAGAACTTAAAGAGATGCTTGAAAATACAAAAGACAGCATGATTACAGAATTTTCATACGCATCCGAAGAACTGCTTGATATAACAGGAGGTTCTCCCGTAGTTTTAAGAATGGTGCTTACATATGATGAAGATACAGGGTCCCATCTTACAGCAGCGGCAATAAGATTAGGCTGTAAAAAATGGGGAGATATTATCGACTACGACGGAACTTTCTGGTGCGGACTGACTCTTGATGAGGGAGAGATATTCGATCCCAGAATAGTTGCGGGAAGTAACGATATGAACGAGCTTGTGCCGTGCAAGGTTCATCCGGATTCAAACAAACCCATAGAAGGAAAGATAAGGAACTGGAAAGAAATCAAGAGCAAACTGGAGGAAATAGGAAACTATCTTAATATGACCCCGTGGCTTACACTTGATGTGGTTGTTGAAGATGACGGATTCAAAATACTTGAAATAAACTCTCACGGTATGGTTCGTTATATGCAGCCGTTCTATCCTACTTTGGCGAACGAGTATAATAAAAAATTGTTTGGAAGATAATTTGCCTTGAAAAAAGAGGAGAAACATATTATGACA
>JAZNLD010000126.1:0-7877 GCA_045578925.1 Clostridia bacterium | reverse complement strand
ACAAAATTTTCATATATTTAATCTTGCTTGCGGTTGACCGACTTTTTCGACAGTCTGAAACGGCCATCCCGCAGGGGATGGTCGTTTTGCTTTATGATTGTTACAATTACTCTTGACAAAATATACCTTTTTGATTAAAATGGTATAGAACAATTTGCAAGGGGTAACTAAAATGAATTATAATTTTACCATAAATCCAAATCTCGATATTCCCATATATCAACAGCTTGTGGATGCAATCACAATTGCCGTTAAGAAGGGAGATTTCAAACACGGGCAAAAACTCCCCACAGTTTTTGAAATGACGGAAAGCATAAATGTAGCCCGCGGTACAGTCAAGCGCGCTTATGACGAACTTGAGCGCAATGGTATTATTGAAAAGGTGCAGGGACGCGGTACATTTGTCTGCTATCAGCCGACTAATTCAGGAAGTCGCAAGGAACAGGCGATGATATCAATCAACAAAATGTTTTCCGAACTTGAGCAAATGGGATTTTCAAATTCGGAAATTAACATCTTCTTAAATCTTAAACTTCGCGAACGCTCCGAAGAGGAATCAAATCTTAAGGTTGCGGTGATTGAGTGTAACCCCGAAACGCTTTCCCAGATTTCTGATCAGCTTCGCAGTGTTGGCGGTGTAGACCTTTATTCATATATGCTTGAAAGTATCAAGGAATACCCCTACAAAATCAGTGAGGGGTTTGACCTTGTCGTAACAACATCGTCGCACGCACAGTATCTTGAAAACACACTTCCGCTGAAGAAAAAGATTGTGCGTATCGCACTTCGCCCGTCGCCGAGATGCCTTTCACATATAATCAAACTCCGGGCGGGGGCAAAGGTCGGTATAATCGGCTACAGCAAGCGATTTGCGGAGCTTCTCTTGAAAGAATGTAACGACTACGCTGAAGATATCGTTGTAAATGAACCTTTCGTAGCATCGCTTGATATGGATATAAATGAATATATCAAGGGTAAGGATGCTCTTCTTATTCCGCGTCATTATAAAAAGTATTTCGGTAATGAAATAAACGAAATTCTTAAAAAGTTCAAGGGAGAAATCATTGAGTGCTATTACGAAATGGACGAAGGCTCAATGATGTACCTTGAAACAAAAATCAAAAGGCTTTTAGAAGATAAAACAATTTAATGAAAAAAAGTGCTCCACGGTATGTCCGTGGGGCACTTTTTTACCGTATAGGAATTTGCGTATTTTTTCGCGAGTGGAATTTGTCTGTTTAAATTTTGGCCAGAACGCGAAATGGGTGAAGCGGCACGCTTCTTTTTTACCGTATAGGAAATTTCGTCTTTTTTCGCGAGTGGAATTTGTCTGCCTAAATTTTGGTCAGGACGCGAAATGGGTGAAGCGGCACGCTTCTTTTTTATATAAAAAACATATATTTTATTTTTATACCTATTGACAAATGTTCTATTCAATTATAATATATAGGTATAGAACAATATGGTAGAATATAATGGGTAAAGAGGTGCAAAAATGGAAAATCGTGAAAAAAAGGTTTTGGTCATTGGTGTTATTGGTGCCGATGTTCATGCCGTTGGTAACAAGATTTTGTATCACGCTTTTACAGAAGCCGGATTTGAAGTAGTAAACCTCGGCGTTATGGTTTCACAGGAAGAATACATCGCAGCAGCAATCGAATCAGGTGCAGACGCTATCGTAATTTCTTCTCTTTATGGTCAGGGCGAACTTGACTGCCGTGGAATGCGTGAAAAATGCGATGAAGCAGGTCTTAAAGGAATCCCGCTTTTAGTTGGCGGTAATATAGTTATTGGTAAGCAGAAGTTTGAAGATGTTGAAAAGCGTTTCAAGGAAATGGGCTTTGACAGAGCGTTCCCGCCCGGAACTGCTCCTGAAACAACTATTGAAGCACTCCGCGAACTTCTTCATATGGAAGGATGAGCACCGTGAAAAATGTATTGCTGATTGACTTCGGCAGCACATATACAAAACTTACTGCGGTTGATGTAGAAAATGAAAAAATCCTTGCTACTGCGGCATCATATACGACAGTTCAGACCGATATAAACGACGGACTTAATAAAGGTATTGAAAAGCTCCGTGAAAAAATCGGCGATATTGAGTTTGATTCGTGCTATGCCTGTTCATCTGCTGCAGGCGGATTGCGTATGGTTACAAGCGGACTTGTACCCGAACTCACGAGTGAGGCGGCTCGTCTTGCAAGTTTAGGCGCAGGGGCAAAGGTGGTCGGACTTTACTCATTTGAGTTAACTGAGTCTGATGTTGAGGAAATAAGGGTGCAAAAGCCTGATATATTTCTTCTTGTCGGCGGAACGGACGGCGGAAACCGTGAATGTATAATTCACAATGCGAAAATGATTGCATCAATGAATCCCGATTTCCCCATAATATTTGCAGGAAATCGCAGTGCCGTGACCGAATGCAGTAAAATCCTTGGAAACTGCGAATTTTATGTGTGTCCTAATGTAATGCCGAAATTTGGTGTGTTGCAGATAGAACCTACGCAAAAGAAAATCCGCGAAATATTCCTCCAGCGCATCATAAGTGCAAAGGGTCTTTCCCGCGCGGCAGAACTTCTTTCGGATATTATGATGCCTACTCCCTCGGCAGTGCTTCTGGCAATGGAGCTTCTTGCAAAAGGAACAGGGGACGAACTCGGAATAGGCGAACTTTTAGCAGTTGATGTCGGCGGTGCAACTACCGATGTTTACTCTATCGCAGATGGCATGCCCGAGCATATGAATACAGTTTACAAGGGACTTCCCGAACCTTACGCAAAAAGGACTGTTGAGGGCGATATCGGTATGCGCTACAGCATACAGGGAATTATCGACGCCGCAGGCGAGAGTAAGATTAGTAGTCTTTCAACACTTTCTCCTGACCGCATAAATGAACTTGTATCTGACCTTAAGGAGCATACTGACAAAGTGCCCTGCGGAGAAGACGAGCTTGAAAAACTTGACTTTGCACTTGCCTCCTCGGCGATTGAGGAAGCGGTGTCAAGACACGCAGGAACAATTACAGAAACATATACAATGATGGGTCAGACCTTCGTTCAGGAAGGTAAAAACCTTACGAAAGTAAGTAATATTGTAGTAACAGGCGGAAGCCTTATTCATACAAAAAGAACGGCAGAGATTGCATCTTTTGCCTTGTACTCACCAATGTCGCCCATGTCACTTCGACCGAAAAAGGCAGACGTGTGGGTGGACAGAACGTATATATTGGCGGCGATGGGACTTTTGTCACAACATTATCCCGAAACCGCACTTCGAATAATGAAAAAGGAGTTGGAACACCATGGATATTCAGAATAAGCGTATATCAGATGCGGAATTTGAGGCATTGCGTAAGGAAGTCCTCACACAGTGGCCTACAGGTAAGGATGTTGACCTTGAGGAAGCTATAAAGTACCATAAGTCAATGCCTGAAAGCAAAAGCTTTTCCAAGAAACTTCTTGACGCAAAACGAGAAAAGCGCACATTGGTACAGCCACGTGCAGGCGTACCTGCTATAGATGAGCATATCAAACTTATGAAATATCTTGAGGAACACGGAGAAGCTGACCTTCTTCCCTCAACAATTGACAGCTACACCCGTCAGAACCGTTATGAAGAAGCTGAAAACGGTATATCTGAATCAATCCGTCTTGGCCGTGCTATGCTCAATGGCTTCCCCGCTGTTAACCACGGTGTAATGAACTGCCGCAAGGTTATTGAAAGCGTTAACGTACCTATGCAGGTTCGTCATGGTACTCCTGATGCCCGTCTTCTTACTGAAATCACTCTTGCAGGAGGTTTCACAAGTTATGAAGGTGGAGGTATATCCTACAACCTTCCTTATTGTAAGAACATTCCTATGGAAAGAACAATCCGCGACTGGCAGTATGTAGACCGTCTTACAGGTCTTTACGAAGAAATGGGCGTATCTATAAACCGTGAGCCTTATGGCCCTCTAACAGGTACACTCGTTCCTCCTTGTGTATCACACGCAGTTGCAATTATTGAAGCACTCCTCGCCGCAGAACAGGGTGTTAAGAGTATTACAGTAGGTTACGGTCAGTGCGGTAACCTCATTCAGGACGTTGCGGCTATCCGTACACTTGAAGAGCTTACAGACGAATACCTTAAGAAATATGGCTACAACGATGTAGAAGTTACAACAGTTCTTCATCAGTGGATGGGTGGTTTCCCGGCTGATGAGGCAAAGGCATTCGGTGTTATCTCTTACGGCAGCACAATCGCTGCTCTTGCAAAGGCTACAAAGGTTATAGTAAAGACTCCTCACGAGGCAGTCGGTATTCCTACAATGGAAGCTAACGCACAGGGACTTCGCACAACAAAGCAGGTTGTAAATATGCTTTCCGACCAGGAACTTAAATCGACAAGTCTTGAAGATGAAAAGGAAATCATCCGTCAGGAAACTCGTGCTATCGTTGACAAGTGCTTTGAACTTGGTAAGGGCGATATCGCTGTCGGTACTTGCCGCGGTGTTGAAGCAGGTGTGCTTGACGTTCCGTTTGCTCCCTGCCGTATCAATGCAGGCAAAATGCTTCCCTGCCGTGACAACGACGGTGCAGTTCGTATTCTTAATATGGGTAACCTTCCTTTCGGTAAGGAACTCGTGGATTTCCACAAGTCAAAAATTGACGAAAGAGCAAAGGCAGAAGGCAGAGATGCATCATTCCAGATGGTAATCGATGACGTTTATGCTATCGGTAAGGGCAGACTCGTAGGTCGCCCCAAATATTGATAAAGAAACAGAAAAAGGGGGACGGGGTGCTTTTTGTTCGGGGACGGGGTGAATTTTGTTAGCCAAAGGCGTAACAAAATTCGACCTGTCCCCACCCCCGTAACAAAAATGACCCGTCCCCAATAAGAAAGGATTGTTCAAAATGAAAATTATAGATGTTGTTTGCAGTGCAGGTCGTACAGGCTTCTACTTTGATGACCAGCGTGCTATTAAAAAAGGTGCAGGTCACGACGGTGTATTCTACATCGGCGAACCTGTAACAGAAGGTTTCACATCAGTTCGTCAGGCAGGCGAATCAATTTCCGTAATGCTCGTTTTAGAGGACGGACAGATTGCATTTGGCGACTGTGCAGCAGTTCAGTATTCAGGTGCAGGCGGACGTGACCCTCTCTTCCTTGCAAAGGATTTCATCCCCGTAATTGACAAGTATATCAAGCCCCAGCTTGTAGGCCGTGAAGCTGACGATTTCCGCAGCCTTACTAAAATGATGGAAGCTATCACAGTTGACGGCAAGCGACTTCACACAGCTATCCGTTACGGTCTTTCACAGGCTCTTCTTGACGCAGTTGCAAAAGCAACAGGCCGTCTTATGTGTGAAGTAGTAGCTGACGAATACGGCTGCGAAATTTCTGAAACTCCCATCCCGATTTTTACACAGTCAGGCGATGACCGTTATGACAACTCTGACAAGATGATTATTAAGGGCGCACAGGTTCTTCCTCACGCGCTTATCAATAACATTGATACAAAGCTCGGAAGAAAGGGCGAAAAGCTTGCTGAATACATCGGCTGGCTTCGTGACAGAATTCTTAACAACCGTGCAGATGAAAACTACAATCCCGTAATGCACATTGATGTGTACGGTACAATAGGTGCAGCATTCGGTAACAATAATTACAAGGAAATGGCTGACTATATCGAAGAACTCGGCAAGATTGCAAAGCCTTTCCACCTCCGCATTGAAGGCCCTATGGACTGTGACTGCGACCGTGAAACACAGATTGAGGCTCTTTCAGCACTTACCCGTGAACTTGACGAAAGAGGCTCGGATGTAGAACTCGTTGCTGACGAATGGTGCAACACTCTTGAAGATATAAAGCTCTTCGCTGATAACAAGGCAGGTCATATGGTACAGATCAAAACTCCTGACCTCGGCGGTGTAAATAACACTATCGAAGCTGTTCTTTACTGTAAGGAAAAAGGTATTGGCGCTTACCAGGGCGGTACTTGTAACGAAACTGACCGTAGCGCACAGGTTTGCGTACACTGCGCAATGGCTACTCAGCCCGTTCAGATTCTTGCAAAACCCGGTATGGGCGTTGATGAAGGTTATATGATTGTATATAACGAAATGAACCGTATTATGGCTATGAGAAAAGCAAAGAAAGCTGTAAAATAAGGATGTCAAAAAAGTCCAGACCGCAAAAAGACGATAATGATATAAATTACAGGCGATTTGTAATTTTAAAAAACGTCTTTAATCGGTCGGAAAATCTCATTCTATTCGATTTTCCTTGTTTCTGATGTCTTTTTGCTACGAACAAACTTCGCCTCTCGACGTACTTTAGTACGCCGTCGGGTAACCCAAAACTTACGTTTTGGCTCAGTTTGTCCGTTCTGAAGCATTTTTTCCTATCCTCACAGAGGGGTTGAAAAAACTTGGTTTTTTCAACCCCCTTTTTGATTGACAAAACCCGTCAAATAGGGTAAAATATAGTACAATGGATAATTATTTTTATTAAGGGAGGCACCTTTGATGAGAAATCAGGATAAAACAATGGAAAAGATTGTTGCACTTTGCAAAGGACGTGGATACGTTTATGCAGGTAGTGAAATTTACGGCGGTCTTTCAAACACTTGGGACTACGGCCCTCTTGGTGTAGAATATAAAAACAATGTTAAAAAAGCTTGGTGGAAGAAGTTTGTTACAGAAAGCCCCTACAACGTAGGTCTTGACTGTGCTATTCTTATGAATCCTCAGGTCTGGGTAGCAAGCGGTCACGTTGGTGGCTTCTCCGATCCTCTTATGGATTGTAAGGAATGTAAATCACGTCACCGTGCAGACAAGCTTATTGAAGATTTCTGTCACGAAAAAGGCGAGGATATCGTAGTTGACGGCTGGAGCAACGAAGAAATGCTCAAGTACATCAACGAAAACGGTATAAACTGCCCCGATTGTGGTAAGCATAACTTTACGGATATCCGTAAGTTCAATCTTATGTTCAAAACTTTCCAGGGCGTTACAGAAGATGCGAAGGCTGAAATCTACCTTCGTCCCGAAACTGCACAGGGTATTTTCGTAAACTTCAAGAATGTTGCCCGTACAAGCCGTAAGAAAGTTCCTTTCGGTATTGCACAGGTTGGTAAGTCATTCAGAAACGAAATCACACCCGGTAACTTCATTTTCCGTACAAGAGAATTTGAGCAGATGGAACTTGAATTCTTCTGCAAGCCCGGTACAGACCTTGAATGGTTCAAGTATTGGAAGGATTACTGCAGAGATTTCCTCCTCACACTCGGTATGAAGGAAGAAAACATCCGTCTTCGTGATCATTCTCCTGAAGAACTCAGTCATTATTCAAACGCAACAACAGATATCGAGTTTATGTTCCCGTTTGGTTGGGGCGAACTCTGGGGTATCGCTGACAGAACAGACTTCGACCTTACACAGCATCAGAATCACAGCGGCGAAAGCATGGAATACATTGACCAGGTTACTAACGAGCGTTATGTTCCCTATGTTGTTGAGCCTTCACTCGGTGCTGACCGTGTGGCTCTTGCATTCCTTTGCGAAGCTTATGACGAGGAAGAAGTTGGCGAAGGCGATGTAAGAACGGTTCTTCGTCTTCATCCTGCACTTGCACCTGTTAAGGCTGCAATTCTTCCCCTTTCAAAGAAGCTCGGCGAAAAGGCTGACGAAGTTTATCAGAAGCTTAACAAGAAGTATAACTGCGAATATGATGTTGCAGGTTCAATCGGTAAGCGTTACCGCAGACAGGACGAAATCGGTACTCCCGTTTGTATCACAGTTGACTTTGACACACTTGAGGACGGCTGTGTAACTCTTCGTGACCGTGACACTATGGAACAGAAGAGAACCAAGATTGAAGAAATTGATTCTTAT
>JAZNLD010000125.1:0-8314 GCA_045578925.1 Clostridia bacterium | reverse complement strand
CTTGAACAGATTTACCTTTCTTTTTCCTCGTCTGCCAGCGCGTCGATAGGTTTATCGACACGCTGAAAAATCCTTGCAAGTGTTCTTGCAAGGATTTTTCTGTTTTATTCAACTTACTTT
Organism: Clostridia bacterium; assembly: GCA_045578925.1. GTDB lineage: Bacteria > Bacillota > Clostridia > UMGS1883 > UMGS1883 > UMGS1883. Next base: position 8,194 of record JAZNLD010000125.1, on the reverse strand, counting down.
ATAATTCTAACCTTGATGATACCATCAACTGCCTTGAATTCTTCAACAGCAGCGTCATCAATATTTTCAACATCAAGAATTGTGCAAGCATAGTCGCCACGGCTCTTGTTAACCATGTTTTCAATGTTGATGTTCTTGCTTGAAAATGCTGAAGTGATATTTGCAATCATATTGGGAATGTTCTTGTGAAGAACAGTAATTCTTACAGCACCTGCAGTTCTGGGAAGCTCGCATGAAGGATAGTTAACGGAATTGATGATGTTACCGTTTTCAAGGTATTCAACAAGTTCCTTTGCAGCCATAATAGCACAGTTGTCTTCGCTTTCTTCACTTGATGCACCAAGGTGGGGGATAGCGATTACGTTTTCAAGACCGATAACTTCGTCTGAGGGGAAGTCTACAACATACTTTGAAATAAGACCAACTTCAAGAGCACTCTTAAGTGCGTCTGTATCAACAAGCTCGCCACGAGAGAAGTTGAGAAGCTTTGCCCCCTTCTTAACAGCAGCTTTGAAAAGGTCTGTGCCAATCATACCACGAGTAGAATCAAGAAGAGGAAGATGAAGTGTGATGTAGTCAGCATCTGCTACAGCGTCTTTAAGTTCAGCTTTGATTACAGTGTGGCTGTCAAGCATAAGAGCAGACTTAACAGACATATAGGGGTCGTAGCCTACAACCTTCATACCGAGTGCTGTTGCAGCGTTTGCAACAAGAACACCGATTGCACCAAGGCCGATTACTGCAAGAGTCTTGCCCTTGATTTCGCAGCCTGCAAAGTTACCCTTGCCCTTTTCAACCATTTTACCAACTTCAGCGCCGTTACCCTTGAGAGTTTCAGTCCACTTGATACCGCCAACGATATCGCGGGAAGCGAGGAAAAGACCTGCAATAGTAAGCTCGCAAACCGCGTTTGCATTAGCACCGGGAGTATTGAAAACCACGATACCCTGCTGGGCGCACTTGTCAAGAGGAATGTTGTTTACGCCTGCACCTGCACGAGCTACTGCACAAAGTGATTCGGGAAGCTCCATATCGTGCATGCTGAAACTACGGAGAATAATCGCATCAGGATTTTCTGCAGTATCTGATACTGTATATTTGCCTGCTTCAAAGTTTTTAAGACCGCAAGCGGCAATTTTATTTAATGTAAGAATATTGTACATACTAAAACCTTCTTTATTACTTATTATTTTTTTCAAATTCAGCCATGAATTCAACAAGCTTTTCTACGCCTTCAGTGGGCATAGCGTTGTAGATGCTTGCTCTCATACCGCCGACTGATCTGTGACCCTTGAGGTTAACAAAGCCTGCAGCTTCAGCTTCCTTACAGAACTTCTTGTCAAGGTCAGCGTCGCCTGTAACGAAACATACATTCATCATAGAACGGCTGTTTTTCTCTGCTGTTGCCTTAAAGAGAGTTGAATTGTCAAGGAAGTTGTAAAGGATGTTAGCCTTGTTTTCGTTGATTTCCTTCATTTTTTCAAGACCGCCGAGCTTAAGAGCCCACTTATAAACAAGGCCTGCAACATAGATTGCATAGCAGGGAGGTGTGTTGTACATTGAATCGTTGTCAGCCATTGTCTTGTAGTCAAGCATTGTGGGAATATCTTCACGAGCTGTGCCGAGAAGGTCCTCACGGATGATAACAACTGTAAGACCTGCGGGAGCCATATTCTTCTGCGCGCCTGCATAGATAACGCCGAACTTTGTAACATCAACAGGCTCACTGATGATGCATGATGACATATCTGCAACGAGAACCTTGTCGCCTACATTGGGAACTTCGGGGAACTTTGTACCGAAGATTGTGTTGTTGTAGCAAACATGAACATAGTCAGCATCCTCACGCACCATATCGGGTGTGATTTCAGGGATGTAGCTGAAAGTCTTGTCTTCTGAAGTAGCAATACACTTAGCATCGCCGTATTTTTTTGCTTCCTTGAAAGCCTTGCCTGAGAACTGACCTGAAACAACATAGTCAGCCTTACCTGTCTTCATAAGATTGAGGGGAATTGCAGCAAACTGTGTTGAAGCACCGCCCTGAAGGAAAAGAACCTTATAATTGTCGGGGATGTTCATAAGCTTTCTGAAGTTAGCCTCAGTTTCTTTGATGATTGCATCGTAAACGGGTGAACGATGGCTCATTTCCATAACGCTCATACCGCTGGTGCCGAATTCGATGAGCTCCTTCTGCGCTGTTTCAAGAACTTCGAGGGGAAGCATGCTTGGGCCAGCAGAAAAATTATATACTCTTGACATAAAAAACGCCTCCTAAAATAATAAAATGATTACCTTACATTATACTCTTTATTTCAGGATGTGTCAATTTTATTAAGCAGTTTTTTTGCGAAAAAATGAGAAAAAAGTCAACTTTTGTTCTGTTTTAAGCCAAAAATCACTTCGCGTATGCCAAAAATCAGTATAAATCCGCCAAATAGTTGGGAAAGAAGGTTTTGAGAAATATGCGTTGAAATATATGCACCGAGCAGGGAGAAGGGCACTCCCGTAAGAATTACGGGAAGTGCTTTTTTGAATTCAATTTTTTTGTTTTTCATGTGCACAAAGATTGCACATAGCGACGATGGAACAAAGCAGTAGAGATTAAGCGCCTGTGCCGACTGCTGCGAAAGATTCATAAAGAATTTTGCAGCGGGGATGAGAAGCATCCCGCCGCCGACGCCCATTCCACTTATTATTCCTGAGAAAAAACCTGTCAGTAAAGGAATCATTGCTTACCCTCCGAAAATCAGTTTCCACGAAGCGACAATCATAACAAGTCCGAAGCCGATACGGATAAACCTTCCCGAAAGGCGTGAAAGAAGCTTTGCCCCGAGAAGAGCCCCGAGCGCGGATGCGAGCGCACATTTTGTTACAATATCAAGCTTCACGGGCGCAGACAAAGAATAGACAATCATCCCTGCTAAAGTCAGGGGAAGTATTATCATAATTGATGTGGCGTGCGCCTTTTTTTCATCAAGAGAGAAGAACTTCTGCAGTACAAGTACGGCGATAATACCTCCGCCCGACGCAAAAAATCCGTTTATAAAACCTATGGGAACGCCCCATAACAGTGATTTCTTTTTCATCAGGATACAAGCATTTCAAGACGCAGTTTATCTGCAATCATGGCGATAAACTCACTGTTTGTGGGCTTTCCTTTGTTGTTGCTTACCGTGTAGCCGAAAAGGTTATAAAGCTCCTCCTCATTACCGCGGATGCACGCCACCTCGATTGCGTGACGGATTGCACGCTCAACACGGCTGGGCGAAGTATTGTGGCGTGTTGCAACTTTGGGATAAAGCTGTTTTGTAACTGCGTTTATAAGTTCGGTATCCTTTATGCTCATAATGATCGCATCGCGAAGGTACTGGTAGCCTTTGATATTGGCAGGAACGCCTACTGAGTGAATAGTCTTTGTGACGGAAATTTCAATAGCGCGGTCACTGGGGGTATCGTTTGACGGAGTCTTGTCCCCAAAAGAAGAGGAGGAGAGTGCATTCTGCGAAATACGAGGCGTGCACAAAAGCTTTATTCTTTCATATACTGTTTCGTTGTCGCACGGCTTTATCATAAAATAGTCCGCGCCGAGCTGCATACATATATTGGTAAGATGCTCGCGCTTTGCTCCGCTCATAACTATTACTATGGGACGATGAGCGCGGGGAAGAGAATTTATGGATTTTAAAAGTCCGATTCCGTCAAGACCGGGAAGAACAATATCCATAAGGATTGCGTCGGGAGTAAAATGACGGATTTTCTCGGCGGCATCAACGCCATCTGTAGCCGTCGCAACAAGGTCAATTGAGTCCTTTGCGTCGAAAAATGATTTCATCTGTGCGATGAGGTCGGGATTGCTGTCTGCGATAAGCAGTTTTATCTTTGTTTTCATACTGTTTCCTCCAAATATTTTTTTGTTGTAGTTAGCATATTACCATATTATGGAAATTATTGCAAGAAGTTTTTTCCAAAAAATGTAAATTTCTTATAATGTGACTAAAAAAGATATTTATCGCAACAAAAAAAAGCATATGTAGCGAAAATTCGATACATATGCTTTTGGAGAATCGTGTAGTATTAAAGCAGTTCGGCAGGGAGTGACCTCCTGTTCTGCTGCACAGTTTGGGGTTGATTTTCCCGGTAGCGGGGAAAACGTCCGGAGGACAAAAGGGGTCCGCCATCGGAGGTGGGGGGTAGTTTTTGTTCTGTTTTTTTCTCCGACTGTTTTTTGACTTGCTCTGCGATTTTGCTTTTTGCAAGTTTCTTTTGCTTGCCCTTGCAAATTCTTATAATAGTACCGCGAGAGATACCTGTCGCTCTTTCAAGTGCGCTCTTTGATATGCCTGTCTCCTCAACAAGCTTTTTCACAATCGCATTACGAAGCTCTACGTCAAAAGTCTTTATAATCGAGGGGTCATCAATCTCAAGCTCGCTCTTTATAATCCTTCTGATAAGTGCGGAATTCTTCTGCGCGGATGATTCAATCTCGAACGATTCTTCCTCGTCGGATGCGTTGAACTCAATGAAAAACTCCGTTGCCGCCAATCTGTTTTCGCTGAGCATATCAAGAAGGAAATCGATATCGGTAAAAGCACTGTTGCCATTTACATAGTCGCCATAGCTTGAGTAGGCGTACTGACCAACCCTTCCTGAAAGGCGTGCCTTGACGGGATTCTGGTGTATGTAGCGGACAAGGTTCATATAATACTTCTCATCCTCAACAGGCTCACTCAGGTAACGGTTATTAAATAGCGGGCCACTGCGGATGTATTTGATGTTGAACCATGTCGCATAGTGGCTGAGGATTTTTGACATAATCTTTGAAATCTCACCCGCGTTCTTTTCCTTAATAAAAAGATGTACGTGGTTTGTCATAAAACAGTACGCGTAAAGGTTGAACTCCATTTCAGATTTAGCTTTTTCAATTACGCTTTTCATTTTTTCGTAGTCGGCTCTCTCTTCAAAAAGATTTTGTCTGCCGATACCCTTGAATATAATATGATACATTCCTGTTTTGCTTAACAATCTTGGTTTTCTGCTCATTTTCATCACCCAACTTTATTGTAGCATATATTGGAAACGAAAGCAAGAGCTTTGTAACGAAAATTGCTCCGTCCCCAAACTGTGTAGCAAAGAAAAGCCCCCGCGGGTGCGGGGGCTTAAAATAAGTTTATTTACTTTTTATAATAACTGTCTGTGTTGCGCCGTCCCATTCAACTGTGCAACCGAATGCTTCTGCAACTGCTCTTGCAGGAATCATTGTACGGCTGTTTATAATCTGTGCAGGAACATCAAGTTTTGTCTTTTCACCGTTGATGCTGATAGCACTTTCGCCGATTGTGAATGCAACAACCTTTCCGTCCTTTGTACCTGATGCAGTGGATGTTGCTCCATCCCATGCAACCTCTGCCTTAAGCTCTTCAAAGATTGCACGCATCGGTACGAGTGTTCTGCCTTCAATTATAACAGGGGGCTGATCACAAACGAGCTTAACACCGTCAACAAGAATTGTGATTCCTTCTGTCTTTTCTTCCTCAGGCTGTGTTGGCTTTTCAGGCTGTGCAGGTTTTTCAGGCTGTGCAGGTTTTTCAGGCTCAACAGGTGTTTCAGCTGCAGGATATGCAGGAATTACTGTAAGTTCAGGCTTGGGATCACGCTTTACTGTGTCAAGTCTGTTTGCGAGAGTTACAAAATTCTTAAATGTTTTTTCAACTCTCTGTTCGCCTACCTTCAAAGCGAAGGGAGCTGCAGGAAGACCTTCAGAGTTTACAAGGTTAACATCAGGATATGTGTTTTCTACCGCATCGTCAACAGACGTATAGGGGAAAAGGTGAGCTTCTGTAGCGTATGAGATATAGTTTATATCCTTAAGACCTTCTGCTGAAAGTCTTACAGTGTTTTCGTTGATGATTTCGGCTGTAGCTTCCTTAAGTGATGTTTCAGTTCTGCCTACAAGGAAGCATCTGGGAGCCTGTCCGTCGGTAGTCTTGAGACCACCGTATGCATAGCTGAATGTAACATCTACATATTCGCCATTTTTGCTGGAAACTTTGTAGAGAGGACTCTGCCACTTTTCAATTTTTCCGTAAACGCTACCGAGAACTGCATCACCGAGTCTCTTACCTGTAATAGTCTTATCCTTGGGATGCAATGAGTCAGAATCTGTAGGCTTGGGAGGAAGGTCAGTAGTTACAATGAATGCAGTATTCGGAGTATCATAATATGTCTGAATCTGACCAAGACGGGCAATACTCCAGTCTTCCATTATGTATGCCTTTTCCCAGTTTGCATAATACTTCATGGGAGAAGGATAGCCTGTAATATATACAAAGGGAAGAGTATCGTCGTCTCTATCCATACGCCATGATTTTATAAGCTGATTGAAATCACGGGCAAAGTTTTCGTTGCTTCTGTCGTAACTGAACTGATTCCACATAACGCCACGAACCTTGTAGTCAACGATTGCAGCATACTTTGAATTATAAAGAGTACCGCCGTTGCCACCCTTTTCAGCAGGGCCTGTAAACTGCTTCATACCTCTGCCGTCTACGGCAAAACAGATACCGCCAACGGGTACATCAATTTTGTCATATACTGTCTTGAGGGCGAGATAACCGATCGCAGAATAATCCTTAACTGTTGTGGCATCTGCAACAACCCACTTACCCTCAACATTGTCAAGGCGTGTGCTGCTCGGTTCGTCTTTTGTGTTGATGAAAAGACGAATGTCGTTGATTTTGCTCTTGGGAAGATGAGCCTGTGTAGAAAGGCTTGCATTACTCATACGGAGAGCCATATTACTCTGTCCGCCCTGAAGCCATACTTCACCGACAAGGACATCCTTTATAACCTTGCTTGAAGAAGCTGTTGAAAACTCAAGCTCAAAAGGTCCGCCGGGACGGGGAACAGCGGCAAGAGTTACCTTGAACGAACCGTCGTTACCTACAGTAGCGGTGTTTGAAAGAGCTACCTTTCCGCCTGCAGTAAGTTTAACTGTTACAGTTTCACCTGCGCCAGCCTTACCCCAGAGAACAACCTCTTTTCCCTGCTGGATAAGCATATGGTCGCTGATGATGTCGGGGAGTACAATTTCTGCAGCATGAGTAATTGCAGAGAATGCGAGCACGCCGACAAGCATGATTGCAATAAGAATTGCTGATTTTAATACTTTTTTCATTTCTTTCACATCCTTTTCGATTAAATCCTACCACATTTACAGAAGATAAGCAAGAACAAACACTCCGGATGATAAGATAAATTAAGTTTTTGTGAAGAAAAACGCTTGAAATGTGTAATTAATATATCAAAAAACACTGAAAGAGCAGAGGGAAAACACCCCCTGCTCTTTTTTACCGTATAGGACATTGCGTGTTTTTTCGCGAGTGGCATTTGTCTGTTTGAATTCTGGTCAGGACGCGAAATGGGTGAAGCGGCACGCTTCTTTTTCATTTACCCTGCTTCTTTCAGCATATTCTCAATAAAAATCCCGTAACCACGTGTAGGGTCATTTACACGTCCCCAAACGACACCAAACGACGACACAAACGACACATAAAAAGACTCAACCATCATCAGTTGAGCCTTCTTTATGTATAATCATTTTGTCTGTAACTTATTCGTCAAAAAAGTTTGTGTTATAACTAACGGCAATTACACTGTCTATATTGTATCCGCTAATGTGAAGCCATATTGCTACGCAGCTTTTTCCTTTTTTATATCTTTCTCTCATGACGGTGTCTGATTCGTCATGATCATAAACAGTCCATCCATCAGCGAGCAATGCATCAATATAATTTGATATGTCATCTAAATCCTGAATTTCATACTCATTAAAAATGAAGTTTTCATCATCTGAAAATACATCTTTTGACGGAATTTTTGTTACACCTGTAAATGACGGAATATCAGTACCGGGGTAACAAGTTGCTTTAGATGTGATTGTAACAAGTCTTTTCTCTCCGTCCCAAGCCACATTGCATCCGAAAGCTTCTGCAACAAATCTCGCCGGAACAAGTGTTCTGCTATTAACAATCATAGGTGCAACATCCAAGGCTTTTTCTACTCCGTTGACAAGCATAACATAAGAATCAATTGTACAGTTTACAACGTCATTACCTTTAACAGCAGTTACTGTTCTTGTTGAGTCATTCCATGCAACAGTTGCTCCTAAAGCCTCAAAAATAGCACGAAGCGGAAC
>JAZNLD010000124.1:0-6315 GCA_045578925.1 Clostridia bacterium | reverse complement strand
CTGTCAGAGCCGCGAGATGGCTTTTCCGCAGAAAAGCGAATCCACCCCCCGGCAAAAATTACACCCTTTTACGATAAGGCGGGGATTTTTTTGTGGTTTCGGATGGATTCGAACGAGCGGTAGTGAATGACAGTCCGGTGGACTGTCAGAGCCGCGAGATGGCTTTTCCGCAGAAAAGCGAATCCACCCCCCGGCAAAAATTACACCCTTTTACGATTAGGCGGGGATTGGAAGGATTTATCAACTATACATTGAATTTTTCTGCATATAATCGTAAAGCTCTTTGCCGTGTTGTTGCTCTTCTTTCTGGATATGGTTGATTTTCTGACGGATGGATTCATCCTTGAATTCAAAAACGCAGGTGTCATAAAGATGAGATGCGTGTTTTTCCGCGGCGAGAAGGTCACTTGCAAGATAGCAGTCATCTTTTTTCTCCTGCGTGTCAGCAGGTCCGTAACATTCGGTAAAGGTTTGTGTGTTCTGACCTTGCGACTGGCCTTGTGACACGGGATTTTCCCCGTTTTCAATTTTACTGAGCGTGTCATAATGCCCCTGTTCAATCTGCGAAATTTTAATAAAAAGTTGTCTGAGTTGCGGATCGTGCGCATCCTGCGATGCGCGTGTGTACTTTTCGATACACAGTTTTTCGGTATCCTTCATATCCTTGAGTAAGTTTTTCTCTTTTTCAGAAAATTGTGTCTGCATAAAAAATCACCTCGGTGTTATTTTTTACACCGAGGCTTTTTTTATTCAAACAGTTTCTTAAAAATATAGGTCACGCCACCGTCTTTTGCGATATTAAAGGAAAGATAGCGTGTCTTTTCCACTGAATTTTTAATTGTTTTTTCGTTTCGTGAATTTGCGACGCTCATATACCTTACCCCATTTTTTATGGTGGTAAAGTTTTCGTTTCCGCTTTTTATCACAAACACATTTTTAACCTTTGCCGCGTTTTCAAGCATACCGTAAAATGCATTGCGGTCAATGTCCGTTATGAATTTTTCGGGAGCACTTAAAACTATAAATACATTTTTCGCATTTCCTTTAAGTGCAGAATTAAGTTTTCCCCACTGTGCACCACGCACAATTTTTCCGCCCGAAAATTCAAGCGATACTATTTTTGAATCGGGAATATCCGTCACGGCGTGTTTTGTCGCCAACAGAGGCGCTTTTTTCGGGGTAAGGTCTTTTACCCTTTCTCCACCGAGTGCGATTGTCGTACCCGCCGTTTTGTGAACATCCATTATAGTTGCATACACAATGCGGTCGTATAGGGTATTCACATCAGAAAGGCTGAACACATCAAATTCATATCCGCCGTCTTTTGCTATGCAAAGCGGGTCAATGAAAACACTATCCTTTACAACGGCAGTATCATCGGCTGATGCGATTTTAACGGTTCTTTCCGCACCTGAATGGGAAAGTGTAATAGCGCTGCTGCCATAGACGGGATTAAGAAGCAATATATTACCTACCTGCGCGGTATTTCCGTTTTTGTCAAACACCGAAACATTGCCGTTAAGAGCACTTGCCTTTCCGTCTTTCAGCGTAATTTCCGTCGGTGCTACAATCCCCGCCACATTACCGATTACACGGATTGTGATGCTGTCGGTTTTTTTATCGTTATAGTAAACATCAAGCGTCACGTCACCATCTTTTTCGGGGTAATATACGAGGTTTTCGTCAATATAGCCCCTGCCTTCAGGAAGTGTCCATGTAACGCTTCCCGTAGTACTTTTCGGCGTATTGTAATTTTTGTCGTACGGAACGCTCCACAGTTTCACTGTGTCACCTGCGAGGACGACATCTTTTTCCGCGCGGGCAAAAACGCCATATGTTTCACCAGGTGTGGCATCGCTTGTGATGGCAAGTGCGTTTATAACTTTTCTGTTTTCGGTGGGAGAATTTATCGTATGAAGAGTATTATTCTCAAAAGTTTTCCCCACAAGTGCCGTTGACCCGCCGCCGTCAAGGTTTATGGCATTCACCATACCCATTTCAAGACATATATCGGCAAGCTCGGAAAGAGTCACGCCACGGCTTACCGTCTGCCGTCCGTCAACCGTCATCATATAAATCACGGTGCCGTCTGCATTTGTACCAATGATGCTTCGCGGATTGTTTCCGCTTACATTATGCGTTATTTTCGTCTTTTTCCCTTCTTTTAAAAGAAGTGTTCCTCCGCCGAATGCCGTTTCGACACCTGAAAGTGAAGGCGTTACGCTGACACTTATTTCAAGCTTGTCGTTTAAATTCACCTGATGATTAAGTGTCGGTGACATATTATCATCAATTACAAGGATGTAGCCGTTTTGGGGAATCGGTATCACACCGCCGAGGCTTACGCCCTTGCCCGTAACGATGCCATCCGTCACCGTTACCGCAGTCATTCCCACAGGCAGATACGGTGATGTTCCGCCGTTGAATTCTGGAGTATAAAGAAGAAGCGCACCGTAATAGTCGGTAGGCTTATTTATGTGAGCAACCGGCGCTTTCTGTCCGTTTGCCATTTTAAGTTCAGCCTTGAAATCAACATAGGAAAATGAAAGCACCCCGTTTTTCAGAAATCCTGCCGCCATATCGGGATTGATATGTGATTGCAGAAGGTTTCCGTCCTTTACCTCAAGTCCGAGCGAAAAGTTCTGGTTATTTTTATAAACGGAGAAAAAGTCACCGTTTATGGCTATAACTGTATCGCTATCACTCTTGGCAAATTGGGTTACCGTTGCGGTTTTATCGCAACCTCCACTTGCTTTAAGAAGCTCAAACCCAAGATTTTTGTCTTTAAGGTCTGCCGTTATTAAATTTATTCCGAGAGCATAGTCCCCATAAAATCGCGTTTCTGTTTTAAGAGTTACGCCACCTGTCACAAGCTCCTCCTGAGTTGAGGTATAGAGAAGCTCAGCCTGTACACCAAGCGCAACACTTAAAAAGAGCGCCACAAATACAATAATCTTTTTCATTTTAATTACCCTTTATTCTGTCTTACCGTTTCATATATGAAAAGCGCCGCCGCAACAGATGCGTTGAGGGAGTTCACATCGCCTTTCATCGGTATTTTAACCTTGAAATCACATTTTTCAAGAACGAGTTTGCTTATACCCTCGCCCTCGCTTCCGATAACGATTGCAACAGCACCGCGGAGGTCAGATTCATAAATATCCTTTTCGCCTGATGCGTCCGCACCCGTTACCCATATATTTTTCTTTTTAAGCTCGTCAATAGTCTTTGCAAGCGAGCTTACACGCGCAACTGGAGTGTATTCAACTGCACCTGCACTTGCCTTGGCGCAAACGGCGGTAAGTCCTGCGCTGTCGTGCTTGGAAATGATAATTCCATGCGCGCCTGCACAGTTTGCCGTTCTGATGATAGAGCCGAGATTTCTCGGGTCGGCAATTCTGTCAAGGATTACGATAAACGGGGGTTCTCCCTTTTCCTCGGCAATTTTCAAAATATCATCAACAGTTTTGTATTCCGCCGCGGCACAAAGTGCAATTACGCCCTGATGAACGCCTGTCTGACTCATTTCGTCAAGCTTTCTGCCGTCGGTTTCGGTTATGATAATCCCCTTTTCCTTCGCCATACGGATAATGGGGATGATGCTGCCGTTCTTGTCGCCCTTTTTCACATAAATTTTGTCTATATTTCTGCCACTTTTAAGTGCTTCTGTAACAGGGTTTCTTCCTTCTATTTTATCAGTCATAATTATTACCTCCCAAATGGTATATATCCATTTTAACACAAAACTTCAAAAAAGTTTATCTTTTTAACGAAAATTTATTCTATATTTTATATTTTGAATTCTTATCCTTGTAATGCCGTAAATAAATTATTGCCGTAAGACCTATCCACCCCACTGCAAAGGGTATGAATTCACCGTTAAACTTAATAAGTGCAGACGGGAGAGAGCTTACACCATCGCACAGATTTATAATACCCTGTGCAAGGAAATTCAGCACAAAAGCTATCGCCGCCGCAAGCGGTTTTATCGGTGAAATGACGCACAGAAGCATACCCAGAATTACATAAAGCGATGAAAGGGGTACTGCAATAATATTGGACATCGGTGCGTAGGGTGTCACAACGCCGAAATAGTACACAATCAAGGGTGTCAGCAAAAGCTGTACCGAAACGGTCAGCGCAATAGCGTCCGCCACGAGGCAGGGCATAAAAAGTCTGAAGAGAGCAGAAAAATTTCTGCCGAAAAGGACAATTCCCAAAACCGAAAGGATTGAAAGCACAAATCCCGTATTGAAAATGATAAAGGGGTTTATGACCGCCATTATCATAAATGTAAGGCCTACTGTCGTGAGTCCGTCATTTTCGCGGTATAAAAGCCGCGAAATATAGTATATGATGCACATAACAAGGGCGCGCACGACGCTTGCACCCGCACCGGTGAAAAGGGTTATGAAGACCGCGCCCGCAATCGCAACGACAAAACCACGCCTGCCCTTGCCGAGAATTTTCCTTACGATAAATATCAGCATCGCGATTACTACGGAAAGATGCATACCCGAAACAACGGCAATGTGGTTAAGACCGCTGCCCTGCAACGATGCATAGAGTTCGTCGGAGAGCAGACTCTTGTCGCCGAGTACCATTGCATTAAAAAGAGCGTGTTTGTCGCCGCGGAAAAGGGATTTTGAAAGCGACGCGGCATTTCTTCGCAGGGTGTAGATTTTCCCCGTTATCCCTTTATTGTATGTTCCCGTGATTTTCGCATCTTCCGTCTGAGCCATAAGGTAAACACCGAGAGAGGAAAGGTAGTTTTTAAATGAACTGCCGGAATTTTTACTTCTGTATGGCGCTTCCAGTTTAAAGTTCCCTGTCACGATGTCACCGCAGGAAAACTCACGGCTTTCCTCCTGCGTCATATACACGCCGATATTTCCGTTCTCGGTCAAAAGGCGTGCAATAGCCTTGCCGTCAGTTGTGTTCCGGGTTATGACAAGGCTCATCTGTCCGCTTTTGCCAAGGTGCTGACTGACGATTTTACGTTGGTGGATTTTTGCAATATCCATCCGTATTCCACCGAGCAAAATTATTATAAGCGCGACTGCAAAAAGCCGCGCTTTGTCTTTTTTTACGGAATATCCCGCAAGTATTATCAGTAAAAATGCCGCTATGCGTGAAAGCGAATAAAACGATAGTAAAATCCCCGCAAGAAACAGTATTACACACATAGCAAGAGGTCTTTTTCTCATGGGTTTTACCTTATTTCCTGTTCAAGATTATCAAAAAGCTGTGAATCAAAGAATTCCTGTACCGAAATAGAAAGTCCGTCACAAAGTTTCTTTATCGTAGAAATTGTCGTACTGTTATTTCTTCCGCTTACAATATTATTCAATGTGGATTGCGTTACCCCGCTTTCGGTAGCGAGTTTGTTTACCGTCATTCCATTCTTCTTGCAAAGCTCAAGAATTCTTAACTTTACCGCTTCTCCAATGTTCATTTTTCTCACCTCAAAAGAGTTTATCAGCTCAATTTTATCGTTTTTGAGTTAATATAATTACCTCTTTTGAGTTATGTTATCCAACACTTTGAATTTCAACCAAGAAAAAACACCACCGCTTTTTTTATACTTGAAGCGTTGCGGCGGCGTTTTTTTACCTTATTTCCTGTTCAAGATTATCAAATTCTTCGGTTGAAAAGAATTCACCGATGGTGATTTCAAGTCCGTCGCAGAATTTTTTAATTGTGCGGATTGAAATATCTCTGCGCGAAGCATCCATCATACTATACGCGGTAGACGGAGTTACACCCGAAAGCGTAGCAAGTTCGTTGATTTTTATATTTTTCTCCTCGCAAAGAGCTAAAAAACGATTTACGATTGCATCTTTAATATCCATAATGCATCTCACCTCATGGATATTGTATGCCCTTTTACGATTGCGCGTATACGCAGATGCGTAATGTGTACAAATTTTCCTTCGAGGAAAGTCTTTGCTAAAGGCAACGGAGAATGTCCTTTTGATGTCAAAAGGACCAAAAACGCGGGGGTTGCGATTCCCCCGCACCCTACCGCCCTCGCAGGGGCGAAAAAAGAAATCAGTCTTCTTTTTTCTGTATTAGTATCGTTTTTTCAGTTTCCTCGCCTTTGCGCCACCGAAACGCAATCGAAAAACCTATTATCGTGCATTTCTAAATCGCACCCACCTGCAAATGAATCTGTTGTGGGTACGATTTTGTCGGTCGGCTTCGTCACTTCAAAAACCGAAGTTTGTTGCGCACAGTTAACCGAAAGAGAGTAGTCCGAACCTGCCTTAAACGGTGGAATTTCGGTATCTTTCGGCTTGTCATCCTTGTAAGGCA
>JAZNLD010000123.1:0-5738 GCA_045578925.1 Clostridia bacterium | reverse complement strand
ACAAATGCGATGCGAAATCTTGAAATAAATAAAATTGACTACAAGGTCTATACTTATAACGCCGATGGAGATTTTGACGGATGCTCTGTAGCACAGAAAATCGGCAAAGATCCCAATCAGGTTTTCAAGACTCTCGTTACTGTTGCGCCATCGAAAAAGAATTATGTTTTTGTTATTCCTGTTGTGAGTGAGCTTGATCTGAAAGCGTGTGCCTCATCAGTTGGAGAAAAGTCAGTTGAAATGATACCCGTCAAGGATATAAACAAAGTGACCGGTTACATAAGGGGCGGATGCTCTCCGATAGGTATGAAAAAGCAGTATGAAACAGTAATCGACGAAACCTGTCAGCTCTTTGACACAATTATTTTCAGCGCAGGCAAAATCGGTTATCAGGTAGAAATTTCACCCGATGCACTGGTAAACCTTATAGGCGCAAAAGTTTGTAAAATCACCCGTTGATATTATTATGAAAATATTTTAAAAGGAGTAAAGAAATGATTCACTCAATACTAATAATCGGACAATCCAATATGGGAGGCAGAGGCTTCAAGGATGAAGTTCCTCCTATAGTAAACGACAAGCTGTATGTTTTGAGAAATGGTCGCTGGCGCGCAATGTATGTCCCCGTAAACCCTGACAGAGTAACTTCAGGAATAAACCTTACCGAAAGTTTTGCCGATTTATACGCTAATGAGCATAATGTTGATGTGGGAATTATCCCTTGCGCAGACGGTGGAACGAGTCTTGGTCAGTGGCAGGTAGGCGGACTCCTTTTTGACCATGCTTGCTATATGGCGGAACTTGCTTCACGAACATCTACAATTTCTGCAGTTTTGTGGCATCAGGGTGAGTCGGACTGTTCTCCTGAAAGGTATCCCTTATACGAAGAAAAGTTGACTGTTATACTGGACGCATTCCGCAAAAAACTTAATCTATACGATGTTCCATTCCTGCTTGGCGGTCTGGGTGACTATCTTGCAGTTTGTGACAGAAACGAAAATTTGAAAAATTATATCCATGTTAACGATGCACTCAAAAGAGTTGCTGACAAAAATAAAATGACGGGATTTGTTCCTGCGACGGGACTGGGTGCAAATCCTGACAATCTTCATTTCTCGGCAGCGGCGCTACGAGAATTCGGCGTTCGCTATTATGAAGAATTCAAGAAACTTGAAGATAAGAATAAGGTCTTCGTGGAAAAGAGTACACCCGATCAGGCTATAAGAAACGAAATAGAAGTTTTGTAAGGATTGTCAAATATTATATAAAGGAGTTTTTAATATGGATACTATTAAAATTAAATCAAACAAAGTAAAAATGGTAGCTCACAGAGGGCTAAGCGGTATTGAAAAAGAAAATACCTGCCCTGCGTTTGTCGCTGCAGGAAACAGAAGCTATTATGGTATAGAAACCGATGTTCATGTTACCAAGGATGGTAAATTTGTGGTTATCCATGACGAAACAACGGAAAGAATTTCCGCGGGAGCATATAACATTGATGTAGAAAAAAATGACTATTCAGCAGTTGAAAATATCGTTCTTCCCGATCGTGATGGCTCAACAAACAGACAGGATATAAGAATCCCGCTTTTAAGCGAATATATCAGTATCTGTAAAAAGTACGAAAAAATTGCGGTTCTTGAAATCAAGAATCGTTTTGAGGAAGAGGATATAGACAGATTACTTGGCGAAATAAAAGAATTAGACTACATTGAAAATGTTGTTTTCATTTCGTTTCATTTTGCAAACTGCGTTAATGTAAGAAAACGCCTTCCCGAAAACGAGGTTCAGTACCTTACCGAAAAAGAAATCACGGACGAATTGATTGAAAAACTTGTTCTCAACAATCTTGACCTTGATATATATTACAAGCACTTGAATAAGGAAAACATAGAACTTTTGCATTCAAAAGGAATCAAGGTTAATTGCTGGACTTGTGACGATAAGGAATTTGCTGAAAATCTTGTTTCTTACGGAATTGACTTTATAACAAGCAATATTCTTGAATAATCCCGAATAAAAGGAGAGTTTCAAAATGAAAGAAGTTAAAACAGATAAAGCCCCTGGGGCAATAGGCCCTTATTCGCAAGCAGTTGTGATGGGAAATATGGTATTCACATCGGGGCAGATCCCTGTAAATCCTCAAACGGGCAAAATTCCTGCCGATATTGAGTCGCAGGTGCATCAGGTTTTTACAAATATAAAAGGTCTGCTTGAAGATGCAGGAACAAGTATGTCAAAAGTAGTAAAAACAACTGTTTTCATAAAAAATATGGAGCATTTTGCAAAAATAAACGCGATTTATGAAACCTATTTTACTGCACCATATCCTGCCCGTTCCTGTGTTGAGGTTGCAAGACTTCCGAAAGATGTACTTATTGAAGTTGAGGTTGTTGCTGAAATATGAGAAATTTCAAAATAACTGTTGAGTATGACGGAACTAAATATAATGGCTGGCAAAGGCAAGGAAACACGAAAAACACCATTCAGGAGCGTTTTGAAAATGTGCTTTCAAGAATGTGCGGAACTAATGTTGAGATATTTGCCTCCGGCAGAACTGACGCAGGCGTTCACGCACTTGAACAGACTGCAAATTTCAAATGCGATACCAACCTTTCAGAATCTGAAATATGGGAGTACCTTAATAAATACCTTCCCGAAGATATACGCGTAAAAACAGTTTGTGAGGTTGATTTGCGTTTTCACAGCAGACTTAATGCGGTTTCAAAAACATATGAATATACAATTGCAACCGAAAAACCGGATGTGTTCATAAGAAAGTATGTATATTTCGCGGATAGAAAACCCGACATTGAAAAAATGCGCCGCTCCGCACAGCTTATTACGGGTAAACACGATTTCAAGGGTTTCAGTTCGCTTGGCAGAATAAAAAAATCAACAGTAAGAACAGTTAATTTTATTGAAATAGAAGAAATAGAAGGTCTAATAAAAATCAGAATCAACGCAAATGGATTCCTTTATAATATGGTCAGAATTATTGCAGGCACACTTTATGATATTGGAATCGGTGAGCTTGATGAAGGTATTATTGAAAAAATATTTGAAGAAAAAATCAGGGAGAATGCAGGCGTAACACTTCCTGCGTCGGGACTCAAACTTATGAAGGTTTATTATTGATATGGGAAATGTAATAAGTATTGAAATTGATTCTTCTCTTCACGGACACAGAATTGAATATGTCCTTGAAAAAGAACTTAAAATATCATCCTCGCTGATAAAAAGGCTCAAAAGGGAAGAAAACGGCATCCTTTTAAATGGTGTACACAGCAGTGTAGTTACAAAAGTCAGCGTGGGAGATAACCTTGTCGTCAATATAAAAGGGAAAGATTCTGCAAGCATTATTCCCGTAGATATTCCCATTGAAATCCTTTGGGAAGATGAAGATATTTTAGCCGTGAACAAGCCGTGGAATATGCCTGTGCATCCGTCGGGAAATCATACGACGGACACACTTGCAAACGCCGTTATGCATTATACGGGAAATGGAAAGGCGATACATATAATAACTCGACTTGACCGAGAAACTTCGGGCGTTGTGATTATCGCAAAAAATCCCAGGGCAGCGGCACTGTTAACCGACGCTATAAAGGACGGAAAAATCAAAAAGGAATATATTGCCATTGTAAACGGAGATTTTGAAAAGAATGACGGAACAATATGTGCGCCGATAAAAAAGAAAGAGGGCAAAGGAATAGCACGCTATGTATCAGACGACGGAAAAGAGGCCGTTACCGCATACGAAGTAATAAAGAAAACAGATAGGTTTTCAATTGTGAAGCTTTTCCCGGTTACAGGTCGAACACATCAATTAAGAGTGCATATGAGTTATATGGGGCATCCCATTTATGGCGACAGTATGTACGGAGCTAATCAATCGGGTGAGAGGACAAGGCTTCATTGTCATAAAATATCATTTACTCATCCCATAACGGATGAGGAGATTTCAATCACCGCTGCAATTCCCGAAGACTTTAACGGGATTATATAGAAATATCAAGGAGAATAAACTATGAAATTATTGATTGCATCAGATATACACGGCTCTGCCGAATATTGCGGACAGTTAATGGAAGCTATTAAAAATGAAAATCCGACCAAGGTACTCTTGCTTGGGGATCTTCTTTATCACGGACCACGCAATGCGCTTCCTGAAAAGTACGCCCCAAAAGAAGTTGCGGCAATGCTTAACGGGATAAAGGAAAAGCTCATTTGCGTCCGTGGTAACTGCGACACCGAAGTAGACCAGATGATGCTTGAATTTCCTGTGTTATCTGACTCGGCTATGCTTTGCTGGGAGGGTATGACTATCTATGCCGCACACGGGCATCACGAATTCCCCGCACTTCAGGAGGGTGAAGTAGTTGTATCGGGACATACTCATATTCCCGTAGACTATGAAAAAGACGGTGTCCGTTATATAAATCCCGGTTCAGTATCCATTCCCAAGGAAAATTCGTGGCACGGATACATAGTTCTTGAAGGTGGAAAATTCATTTGGAAAAACCTTTTGGGCGAAATCCAGACTGTTAAATAATGCTGCACAGTTTGGGGACGGGGCAGTTTTTGTTTCAAACTTGAAGAGAAAGCGAAGTATGTTTTATGTTAGGCGTAATTGTAAATGTTATAACCGTAATTATAGGTTCCTGTATAGGATTATTATTCAAAAAAGGAATCCCTGAAAGAGTAAGCACCGCGGCAATGACGGGCCTTGGCGCTTGCACTATGTATATCGGAATATCGGGAAGCTTGTGCGGAGAAAATGTCCTGATTCTTATTGCGTCAGTAGTTCTTGGTGCAATTGTAGGAACACTCATTAACATCGACGGTGCGATAAACAAACTTGCAAACAGCGTAGAAAACAGATTTAAAAAAGATGGTCAGAAAATCTCCATCACCGAAGGTCTTGTAACGGCAACACTTCTTTTCTGTGTAGGCTCTATGACTGTTACAGGCTCAATTCAGGCAGGTCTTACGGGTGATAATTCTGTTCTTATAACAAAGGCGACACTTGACCTTGTTTCATCAATGATGCTTGCGTCAAGCCTTGGTCTTGGTGTCCTTTTTGCATCGGGAACGGTATTTGTTATACAAGGTGGTCTTGTTCTTCTTGCGGGACTTATAGCACCATTTATGAGCAGCGGAGCTATAAACGAGATGACTTGCGCCGGCTCGCTCTTAATCATTATGATAGGTACAAACCTGATGGGAATTACCAAAATCAAGGTAGCTGATTTCTTGCCCGCAATAATTTTTGCGCCAATTATATATAATATTGTGGCTATGATTTCAAATCTGATTTAATTACGAGGAGAGAAAACTATGAAGTGCGAAAAGCTTTTCGGTATTATTGAATCTTTGAATGATGAATATATCCGGTTTTTAACCGATGTCTGCACAATAGAAAGTCCAACGGAATATAAAGATGGCGTAGACCATGTCGGAGCATATTTTATAGAGAAAGCCAAGGCAAAGGGATGGCAGATTGAAATCGGTGAGCAACCTGTTTCAGGAAATACTGTTTGCATAACGATGAACCCCGATGCAACGGGCGCTCCCGTATGCCTTTCGGGTCATATGGATACAGTACATCCTGTCGGTTCTTTCGGCAACCCTCCCGTGCGTGTTGAGGGCGACAAAATGTACGGCCCAGGTGTAGTTGATTGTAAGGGTGGAATTACCGCATCATTTTTCGCAATGGATGCCCTTGAAAGATGCGG
>JAZNLD010000122.1:0-5922 GCA_045578925.1 Clostridia bacterium | reverse complement strand
GTTTAGAATTGCCAACCCCTACAAAATTTTCATATATTTAATCTTGCTTGCGGTTGACCGACTTTTTCGACAGTCTGAAAAATCCTTGCAAGAACACTTGCAAGGATTTTTTATTATAATTATTCTCCGAATTTATTTCTTATAAACAGAAATGCACTGCTCTTCACAATCACATTTCCGTGTTCCTCCACGATAAATCGGTATTTTTCGGGGCATACCGTTCCGAATTCAGATGCCTTGTGTATGTAAATGGGAAGCATCGTCATATAGTATTTATCATTATATGAATAAAGCGTACCCCAAAAGCATTCACGCATGGCTGAGCACATTTTCACAACATCCTCAAAATCCGGAAGTTCAATCATTGTGGATTTTTCTTCCTTTACGGGAGGCTTTTGGGAAGCTTCCTTTTCAGGAATTATTTCCGAAAGCTTTTCAAAAAGCTTTTGCTCCTCCTTGTTATCCACCTTGGTCACAAAGAGTGTCATCTCGCCTTTTTCCGCCTGAATTGCTGCTTCTACCACAAGGCGTGCATTATTACATTCAAATCCCGTTTCCTTTTCTGCGCGTCTTAAAAGTTTGAAGAAAACTTCACGCGATTCAGGTGAGTTTTTAGCCATAGCCTCAAACGATATACCGAATTCCGCAAGGTCTTTTGCATCCATTGTAACTTTTATTTTGTTTGATTTAAGTAGCTCAAATTTCACTCTTCTCACCTCTTTTTTTATTTTATCATATTATCATACAACATTAAAGGAACAATTTATTCCTTTTCCACACACCGGGTGTTGTACCCATATATTTTTTAAATGCGCGGATATATGTTTCCGCCGAGGAAAACCCGCATTTCTCCGAAGCCTGCTCAACTGTTTCTCCGTTTTCAAGGAAAGCAAGGCTCATCGTCACTCTTTCAGAGTTTATGTATTCACTCGTCGTTTTTCCGCTATGCTCACGGAACAGTTTAAGAAGTGCGCCGTCGCTTAAACCCGAATACTCCGCCGTAGCACGAACCGAAAGCTGGCAATCCGTAAGATTTCTTTTTATAAAATCCATTGCCTTTTCATACGCGAGAATATCCTCCGCTGTTGCCGCGTCTGAAAGAATGTCACGGAAGCTGTCAAGGACGGTTTTGCGTGTAGGCGGATTGTCGGAGAAAAGCGCCGTTTTCAACTTTCCGCAATCAATATAAAAACCTCTGACAGAGTCGTTCAGCCTTTGCGCTGCTTCGGTCAGCAGTATTTTTTCAAATGCCCTGCAATACGCAGGGCATTCGTTTTCTTTGTAAATATTATCAAGCAGAATTTCTGCACGGCTTCTTTCACCGTTTATGATAAATTCCGTTAACTTTTCAAGCCTTTTCATAGCATCAGTTAAAATATTTTATCGCCGCTTCCATCTGATTATCAATTACTGTTTTAATATTTTCGTAATTGTAATCATTCAGGAAAACATACTCGTAAATACTTGCTTCACCTGTGACAGAATATCCCAAAGCCGCCTGAAAGCGAGCTACGGCATCAGTTGTAGCATCATCGTATATTCCGTCAGCCTCTGGAAGATAACCAAATACCTCAAGACGCTGTTCAAGTGCAAGGACATTTTTTTCATCGCGCGGATTAGCGGCAATCAGGTCAAAATCAATTTTCTCAAACTGTGACTCGTCTACCTTGATATAATCATTCTCCACAACTATATCGGGAGTTATGCCGATCGTATGAACTCTCTGACCTTTGAATGAATAAAATTCACCAACTGTATATTTCAGTCCCGCACCGCCTACGGCATTGACTACAGACTGCATACTGCCCTTACCGTAAGTCTTCACACCGAGCACCTTTGCCGTGCCACGTGACTGAAGAGCCATTGCCAGGAATTCACTTGCAGATGCACTGTGCTCGTTTACAAGCACAAGCATTTTGAATTTCGGAGCGTTATAATTATTGCTTTTAAGCATAACATTATTGGAGCTGTCTTTATAGCGAAGTTCCGCTATGTCACCTGCACTTATGAAGATATTCGCCATATCTATTGCACAGTAAAGATCTCCGCCGGGGTTGTCACGAAGGTCAAGCACAACATTTTTCACTTTTTTTGCAACCAGGTCATCAACTATTTTCTTCATCTCATCAGGTGAGCTTGAAGTAAACTGCAAAAGCTTTATATATGCAGTTTTTTCGTTAATCATATCTGATTCAAGCTGAGAAACCGTAACAGTGTCGCGAACACACACAAGCTCAATTTCCTTACCTGCGCGCAAAATTGTAACTCTTACTTCAGAACCTTTTTCACCGACAACAAGCTCGCGTACTTCGGCACTTGATTTTCCGCGGGTATCAACACCGTCCACACCCACTATACAGTCGTAAGGAAGCATACCCGCCTTATATGCAGGGCCGTTCTCAATTACATCAAGAACTACAATACCATCCTTATTCTCACTTATAGTAACTCCGATACCTGAAAATTCTCCTGCTATATCTTCAGTTGTGGCCTTGAATTCTTCGGGTGAATAAAATTCAGCATATTCATCACCAAGCGTTTTTACCATCGCTCTGATTGCGCTGTTGAGGTCAAGCTTTCCATTATCAATCATATCGCATACAACGGCATACAAAAGTTCTTCGTCCTCAATACCGTAGTAATAGTTTGCAGAGAGAGTTTTGGCATAAAGCTTTATTATATACTTTTGCATATCAGCAGTATACTGTTCTACAACTTCCTCGTTTGCAGAGGCATCCTGCACAGCTTTCTCCGCAAGTACGGCAGGAGTCATAAGCATACAAAGAATTAAAAGTATTGAAAATATTTTCTTTTTCAAAGAAAACGCCTCCTTTTTGGCGTTTACATCTTTTCAGGTGCACTTACGCCAAGAATATCAAGTACATTCTTAATTACAACCCTTGTACATTCAATAAGTTTAAGACGAGCGCACATAAGGTTTTCTTCCTCATCACGAACACGGCAAGCGTTGTAGAATGAATGGAAATGTGACGCAACATCAATAAGATAATGTGTAAGGTTGCTGGGGTCAAAACTTTCTGCGCTTGCCTTGATTTCTTCAGGCAGACGCGCAAGTGTATAGAGAAGTTCAAGTTCCTCATCCTTCTTAAGAAGTGATGCATCAATATCTGAATATGAAGGAACTTTCACGCCACTTTCTTCAAGAATTCTGATGATTGAGCAGATTCTTGCGTGAGCGTACTGAACATAAAATACGGGGTTTTCGTTTGTCTGGCTTACAGCAAGGTCAAGGTCAAAGTCCATATGACTTCCTGCCGCACGCATATTGAAGAAGAAACGAGCCGCATCTACACCGATTTCGTCGATGAGGTCAGAAAGTGTAATCATCTTACCTGTTCTCTTACTCATACGGGCAATTTCGCCGTTTCTCATAAGACGAACAAGCTGAATTACAAGCACGTCAAGCTTATCTCCGCTGATGCCGACTGCTTCCATAGCACCTTTCATACGGGCAATATGTCCGTGATGGTCGGCACCCCAGATGTTGATTGCAAGATCAAATCCGCGTTCTTCAAGCTTATTTCTGTGATATGCAATATCCGCTGCAAAGTATGTGGGAATACCGTTTGCACGAACGAGAACGTCATCCTTTTCGCTACCGAATTCGGTTGACTTGATCCAGAGAGCGCCGTCCTTCTCATATGTGATATTGCTACCCTTGAGCTTTTCAAGAGTTTCAGCAACACTACCACCGTTGTGGAGAGTGCTTTCGTAGAACCACACATCATAATCAATTCTGTATTTTGCAAGGGTTTCCTGAAGCGCCTTGATATTGAGAGGAAGTGCGTATGCTACAAGTGCATCCTTTCTTTCCTGTTCTTCTTTTTCAAGGAGTCCGTCGCCGAACTTATCAATGTAATTCTGTGCATGCTCGCGGATGTCGTCACCCTGATAACCGTCTTCGGGGAATTCTATCGCATCCTCGCCGCGAAGTATCTGGATATAGCGGGCAGAAAGACTTCTTCCGAATTTATCAATCTGGGCACCTGCGTCGTTGATGTAGAATTCCTTCGTAACATCCCATCCTGCACGGGAAAGAACATTACTGAGCGTATCACCGAGTGCACCGCCACGGGCATTACCCATATGCATAGGACCTGTGGGATTTGCGCTGACAAATTCAACAACAACCTTTTTGCCGTCTGCAATATTAACATTGCCGTAGGCTTCCTTCTCAGCTTCAATTTCGCATATTGTGTTATAAAGATAGCTCTTATCAAGATAGAAATTGATGAAGCCGGGGCCTGCAATTTCGATTTTTGTTGCACCGAGCGCATCTGCATCAAGATTCGCCACAATGTTTTCAGCAATTGCACGGGGAGATGATTTTGCAGCACGCGCAAGCATCATAGCGATATTTATTGCATAGTCGCCGTTAGTCTTATCCTTGGGCACTTCGATAACGAAATCAGGGATTTCTATATCTCCGTAAGCCTTCTGTGCTGCAAGCTTTGCTGCATCATATATTTGTGATTTCTTCATAGTAAGCGTATTTGCCATGAAAAATCTTCCTTTCGTAAATTAAGGTTTATGCTCGTACTGTGAGCGATATGCCGTTACGCGAACGGGCAACATTGTTAATATCCATTATATAATCAATATCTATATTTCCGCCGTTTTCATCAAGCGAAACATTTATATCGTTTGCCGTAACGCTGATAGTAAAATCACCGTAAGGCGTTTCGTAATGCCCTATATGGCATTTTCCTTTTTCAAAAATCATATGGGTGTTCGTCTGACCGTGACGCATCATGGTGACTATTCCGTCAGGAGAAATTTTAAGGGTGGTGTTGCATTTTTCCATTCCTGAAAGGTCACCCTCGGCATAGCTCAGGTAATACTTCCCATCCTTGTCATAAAATTTTCCTGCGGTTGTAAGCTCCATAGCATCTTTATCCTCGCCATAGTCCTGCGAACCCTTTATTGATATGTAAACATCCTTTTTCATTCGGATACCTCCGCACGACGGACTTTAGTTCCAATCGGTTTACCAAGGAAAATACTTCCAAGCTCAACGAAGCTCTCCACCGAGTCAGAAACGAAAAAGTCGCTGTTACCCGTCTTTTCTTCTGAAATCATATTTTCCTTTTCGAGATACTCTTTCGCACATTCCGCCGCGATTGCACCGGGACTTAAAAGATTTACTCCCTCACCCATTATATCAGAGATTACACCTTCAAGCAACGGGTAATGTGTGCATCCCAAGATAAGAGTATCCACCCCTGCATCTTTAAGGGGGGCAAGGTAATCTTTAGCAATGAGCCTTGCAGCCTCGCTTTCGGCATAACCACATTCAACAAGCGAAACAAACATCGGGCATGCGTTTGAAAAAACCTCGACGCTGCTGTCAAGCGATTTTATGATTTCAGCATATTTACCGCTTTTTATTGTGCCGGCAGTTCCTATAACGCCGATGCGACCATTCCTTGTAACCTCGAGCGCTTTTTTACACGCGCCCTCAAGCACACCCATAACTTTTATATCATACTTATCCGCCAGATGCGGAAGTGCAACACTACTTGCAGTTCCGCAGGCGGCAATAATAAGCTTGGGAGAATGTTTAAGCAAAAACTCTATATCTTCTTTTGTGTAGCGGATAATGGTTTCTTCGCCCTTGCTTCCGTAAGGGACGCGGCCCGTATCACCGAAATACACGATATCTTCACCGGGCATAATCCTTTGAAGTTCGCGCACAGCCGTAAGGCCGCCAAGACCGCTGTCAAAAACACCGATAGGTCTTTCTTTCATAAAACTGCTCCATTCTGAAAGCATATTTTCAATTCACCTTTTCAAAGGCAAAAATCAGCCAATAAGACTTTCACCTGACATTTCCAAAGGCTTGGGAAGTCCCATAATATCAAGAAGTGTGGGAGCGATGTCTGCAAGACGGCCACCCTCACG
>JAZNLD010000121.1:0-2113 GCA_045578925.1 Clostridia bacterium | reverse complement strand
TTTAAGCGCATTCTTCGGCTTACCGTGCGCACCCATATGCGCCATAGGACCGCCGCCGCGCCTTGGCGCCATACCCATCTGCTTTTTTTCGGGTTTAAAGGAGTATGAGCTATATTTCTTTTCAAGTCTTTCAAGTTTTTTCTGATCCATAGCTTATTCCTCCTTATCTTTCTGTGAATAGTATATTTCCTGATACTCTTCACAATCTTTCATCAACTGACTGTGAGTACCGATACCAACTATCTTACCGCGGTCAAGAACGATTATTTTATCAGCATCGGAAACCGATGTAATACGCTGTGCAATGATAAGCTTCGTAACCCCGTCAAGCTCTTCGCGGAATGCTTTACGGATAGATGCGTCTGTTGCTGTGTCAACCGCACTTGTAGAGTCGTCAAGGATAATTATTTTGGGTGTTTTAAGGAGTGCGCGGGCGATACACATTCTCTGTCTCTGTCCGCCTGAAAGATTAGAACCACCGCGTCCGATGTCGCTTTCGTAACCGTCCTTGAATGAAGTTATGAACGAGTCAGCCTGCGCTATTTGAGCCGCTTTCTTGATTTCTTCATCGGTAGCTTCTTCGTTACCCCAACGAAGGTTTTCAGAAACAGTGCCGGAGAAAAGTGTGTTTTTCTGAAGCACCACGGAAACTGCTTCACGAAGATTTTCAAGCGAATAATCCCGGATATTTATACCTCCGACAAGTATTTCTCCATCATCCGCGTCGTAAAGACGGGGGATAAGGGAAACAAGTGTTGTCTTACCGCTGCCTGTAGAACCGATAATTCCGACAAGCTCGCCTGACTTGATGGAAAAGCTTACATCATCAAGAACCTTCTCGTGATTCTTCTTGAAATAGCGGAAAGAAACATTTCTGAATTCAATGCTGCCGTTTTCAATTTTGCGATCTTTTTCCTTCGCATTATCATCTGTTATATCAATTGTTGCACTCAGAACCTCACTGATTCGTCTGTCGCTCGCCGCAGCTCTTGTTCCCTGAAGTATGATCATTGCAAGGAAGTTAAGTGCCGTTAAAATCTGTGTCAGGTATGTAATAAACGCGGTGAGTGTTCCGATTTCCATATTGCCGAGCATAATAGGCTTTCCCGAAAACCACACAACAGCAAGGGTGGTGATATTTACGGAAAGCGCCGAAACGGGCATAAGGTACTGCATTATCTTAAGTGCAGACATACTTTTGTTGTAAAGCTCTTCATTTGTGCTTTCAAATTTTTCAATTTCATAATCCTCACGCACGAAGGATTTTATAACTTTTTCGTTTGTGATTGTTTCGTTGATGTTGTTATTAAGTGCATCAATTGATTTTTGCATATTAACATATCGGGGAGACGCAGCTTTTATGATAATTGCAATTGCAAGCGCGAGGAACGGCATAACGGCAAATATAACAAGTGCAAGGCTCTTGTTAAGCGAAAATGCCATAAAAAGTGCGCCAACAAGCATTACCGGGCTTCGGAACATACCACGCAGTAGAGTCTGTGAAAAATTTTGCACCTGTGTGATATCATTTGTAATTCGTGTGATAAGTGACCCGGTTGTAAATTCGTCAATGTTTGAGAAAGAAAACTTCTGTATTTTTTTGAACACATCAAATCTTACCCCTGCGGCAAGTCGTGTTGAAGCACGGATAGAAAAGAATGCACCGAGGACGCCCGTCAGCATCATAAAAACAGCAATGAGAACCATATACAGACCGTTTTCAAGGATGTAGGGTATGTTTCCGGTGGAAGCACCCTTGTTAATAATATTGGCGTTGATGTAGGGGAGAATAAACTCACCGCACGCCTCCAGAATCATGAATACGGGGCCTAAAAGAAAGCTGTACCAGTATTTTTTTACATACGGAGTATACTTTTTCATATTATCATTCCCTTGACATAATTTAACTAATCTATTATATCACAAAAATAGCAAAATGAAAATAAATTAACAAAAAATTCAAAAAAATAAGTGTACGATTGTCAATGATGGGTGACACTTTTCTTAAAAATAAAAAGTTTCACTCCAAACTTTCTCTTGTCAAGGTGGAACTGCAGCGCAGTCTTACCTTGACAAAGCACATATAATATAATATTTCCAGGGCGTAAGCAAA
>JAZNLD010000120.1:0-5850 GCA_045578925.1 Clostridia bacterium | reverse complement strand
CTCCATAAGGTTGCCGTCAACTGTGATTGCATTTGAGCCGAGTATTACATCGTCTGAGTTCGGTTCATCTACAACCATCGTGCCGTCCTGGGTAGGAGCATATATTTTAAATTCAGTAACGCTGTTCCACGCACTGTTAGTTCTGCCGTGGCCTGAATACTTAACATATTTTGCCACAGTTCCCTTCATATCATAGGCTTCCATATTTTCAGTAGTACCGCTTGCCTTTCCTTCCCAAACCTTTGTCCAGTTTATGCCGTCGAGAGAGGTTTCAAGCTCAAATATTGCCTGTTTTCCATCCACACCGCCAAACTGTGCGATGCCTACATAACCAATCGGAACGGGTTCTTTAAGTTCAAAGATTGCGTACTGGTCATACACGGCAGACCATCTTGTAGTGTAGTCTGAGTCAAGCATATTCTGAGGAATATTTCCGTCATCATCCGATGCTGTTACAGAAACAACTTCATATTCCTTTACTCCTGTTGCAGCAGAGCCTTCTTTAGCAACAGTCTCTTTCTTCGTGAGAAGACGGTTGTCAACTATAGTGCGGACTTCAAAACCATCATGAGCATTGATGTCCGAACCGAGTGCAACAAGTTCGTCATCAAACATGAACCATGCTTTTTTCGCTTTCAGCGAGCTCTGATGATAAGGAGCGTCTCCGGTGTATTCTGTAGAGACATCACCATTCTTGTTATCATTATTATAATCGTCAAACTGCATTGCAACGGTAGCATACAAATTATTCATTTCTACACCGCCAACGAAGTTCTCTTTTCCGTAAGGATTCTGACCGTTCTTAATACTTGCAGGGACATGTTCCTGCGTATCAGCAGTTGTTCCGGGAAGATGATATGGGTTTACACCACTCCAGAATGCAGAGCCATATACATCATGGTCACCATCAAGGTAGGTGAAAAGCATACCGTCACCACGGTGCCAACCTCTGACATTTACACTACTGATACTTTCCCATTTTGCAATTCTTGATGATGACATTGAAAGTGCAAAGCCGAAGCCATCACGATGGTGCATTACCGAATCGCCTGAATAATAAAGTTTGTTTCTGATATAGCCTTCATCAGTATAATCTTCTGCTAAAATTTTATTGAGTTTCTGAATCTGGTCTATTTCCAATCCGTTATAAATAGTGTTCCTGTTTTTATCGGTCACATGTCTGTTTATGATACGCTTAATATCTTCATCGTCGTCTTTTCCGAATACGCCGTAAAGGTCAACTGCTGCTGCAATTACAGTTCGCGCATAGGTTGACTCAGCGCCCGTATTACGACCACCCTGTGCATTTGTAAGACAGCCAGAGAACATAATCGGTTCAAAGGTCTCGGTAAGCCACTTACAAGAATGGTACTTGTATGGTGTTGACATCTCAAACTTTGTTCCTGACAATATTGACTCAACTCTTACAAGACGGTCAAGAAGTACGCCCGTACCATAAACTGTTGAATATGCAAAGGCGCTATGTGTAAGATACTGCCAGTCTTCCTGAACACCTGACTTTGGATCCTGAGATATCTTGAGCAATAAATTATAGTCGGTAAGCATATTATTCATACGCTCGAAATCCTCTAAAAGGACTGCCGATATTGTTACACCATAACAACGGCTTGCCGCGTCGCCGACTTTCAAGTCTTTTTTAATAATTGTTCTCAGATAGTCGTAAGGAGCGAAGTATTTCTTTATAAGAGCAGGTGTAAGACTATCCTCCATAATGAGCATTGTTTCACCCAACGCATGAGGAACGGTTACGAACCAGTCGTTCCAGTTTCCGGATCTGATATGCATCCAACCTGTTCCGTTGATTTCATCGTCACCATAGAGGTTTTCATTGAGCCATTTAAGACCGAAAAGAATGTCTGCCTTAAGCTTTTCATTCTGATAATACTGACTTCCGCTGGTACCGTAAGCTCTCGCCATTTTATAAAGGTTTTCAAAATGACGCTGCATATCATCTGTATCGGTAACAGGAGTTTTTCCGAAGAGTGCAAGAATCTCGGTGTTTCTGTCAAAAAGTTCCCATGTCTTCTTACATTCCTCGTCAATGAGGCTGATCTTCTTTATTATGTCGGGGTCAGTAAGGTCCTTGTCGTCGCTTCCTACAAGGAATTTTCTCCACTTATCTTTGATTTGCTTCCAGTCTTCCTTGGTCACATCAGCTGGAGTAAGGTCTGTTACATTAAGCATAATCTTAAGCTTCTGCGAAAGACCCTGACTTCCCTTTACCCTTTCAAGGTCTTTTTCGGTACCTATGATGGTAAACTGGTCATATTCTTCACATTTTCTTCCTACTGACTCAACAGTTCTTTTAATAGGAAGATAAACCTTTCCGTCATATGTTTGGGCTATAGAAGTAAGGTCAACAGTTTTTTCGTCCAGTGTGAACGAAACTGCACCGCCCTCCATATTAGTCTTTGCTCCGAGAACCTTTTCAAGAAGAGCCGGGCTGGCGATATTCTCTCCGCCTGCAGTGGTAACAAGGTCCCCCTCTTCAAGTTTTATAATTTTTCCACCCACGATGGCATTTCTCGCAAATGCCATCATAGCTGTACCTCCACCCAATGCTTTGTAAGCTACATTTTTCTCAACCTCGGGAAGATGCATATTTTCGACCGGATCATCTGCACCGCTGCTTCCGTCTGTGTTGAGGCCCTTGACAGAGGTTACATAAATGTCGGCTTCACTGTTTGCAGTACCGTTCACAATAAATCTTACGCTATTAACTTTTGACCAGTCTGCATTATTTGTGTTGGTGAAGTCTTCTTTGCTTATTTCAAAATGCTTCCAACCTTCAAAATCAAGCTTCACTGTGTAAACGAAAAATGAATTGCTTGATTTTGCTGACTTAACATAGTCAGTATAAACTCTCAAAAGTATTTTTTCAGTTGTAGCCTTTTCCGAATAAATATCAAATGCTACTGTAGTATATCCTGCCCAGTCGCGTTCAACCTTGTTGAAAGTGATTGAAGAAATTTTCACATGATTTCCCCAATGTGCAGAATAGCTACTATCCTGATTTTTATATTTCTTACTTGGTACTGCGCCTGCACTCATGACATTTCCGATTTTAGTCATATCGACCAGAATCTTTTCGTCTACAATCTCATCTACGTATCCGTCCCAGGCAGCGCCTGCCGGAAGCACAAGAGTCAGCAGCATGATAAAGCTCAAAATTACTGCTGTAAGCTTTTTAATTTTCATTTGTTTCCCCCTCCTTTTCTTCAATATGTTTTATTGTTTGTTCAAAAAGTATTATATGCGATCTGTACATCTGCTCATATGTCAGCTTAAAGCCTTTGTCTGCGTCAATCCCCTGATTACTTTCATAAGTTACACAAGGCTCACCGCAATGATGATATAAGGCTGATGGTAAATTGAATGAGCAAGGTGTGGGTTTGTTTTCTCCCACATCGGCAGATGTTATAAAGTAACAGATATCCTCTTCATCACATCTCTCCTTTATAGTCTGCTCAAGTGCGATAGTGCTTTCCTTGACGGCATCAGGGGCATATGCTGTTTTTAAAATAGCATTCGATGTATACCCTGCTCCATGTAAAAGGATTGTGAAGTCGGGACTGTATTCATCCACTACATCAAACAGGAACTGTGTTTCCGAAGCCTTCTTTCCGAAGAAATCGTCGTGCATAAGATTTACTCCGTCATCGTTGAAATATGCACCGAGAAAATCACAATGCTCCTTTATAGGATGTATCTGCTTGCATCCGGGCCATCCGCAGAGTGAACCGTCTTTCCATGTTCC
This sequence comes from Clostridia bacterium, assembly GCA_045578925.1. Lineage (GTDB taxonomy): Bacteria > Bacillota > Clostridia > UMGS1883 > UMGS1883 > UMGS1883. The sequence continues at coordinate 2,072 of JAZNLD010000120.1, read as the reverse complement.
CTGATTGTAATACCGCAGTTCATCCAGCGTTTTTCCAACCATTGATGCAAAGGGGAATCTGTTTCTTCCGTCAGGGTTGATGCACGGAATTATAAGGATATTTACCCTTTCTGCAGCCTTTGAAAGGAACTCATTTCTTTCTCCCTTCAAATCAACACCCGTTTCAAGGATATTGATAAGATTGAGTAAGGCTGCAACCCCTTCAACTTCACCCCCGTGGACAGCTCCTACAAGCAAAAGCGTCGGGCGGTAGTCTTTTGAAGTTCTGTCTGCATAAAAGGATTTATCCTTTGCACCAAGCGCACTGCTAATGTTTGCTCTGCGATTCAGCTCATTTTTTTTGCCGTATGCGATAAGCTGAATTGGTCTTCCTCCTGCAGATTCCGACTGCAAAGCAACTGTGCCTTTTTTTAAGTTTTCTACCGTTTGTCTGATATCATCCAGACTTGTTTTCCAAAAAGCAGGTGTATTTCCCATAAAAGCCTCCCAATTATCCTTTTACCGCGCCAATCATTACGCCTTTAACAAAATATTTCTGAATGAACGGATATACACAGAGAATCGGAAGTGTAGAAACAACGATTGTTGCGTACTTCAGATTTTCAGTATACGCCTGAGCTTCATCTGCCGCTCCAGCCGCAACTGTTGTCTTGCTCTGAATAAGAATTTCTCTTAATATCATCTGGAGCGGGAACAATTCTCTGTCGCTCAGATAAATAAGAGAGGTCATATAATCGTTCCACAATGCAACCATATAATATAATGTGATTACTGCAATGATCGGTTTTGCAAGAGGAAGCATTATTCTAAACAATACTGAATAATCTCCTGCACCATCGATTTTTGCCGCTTCTTCAAGTTCGTATGGCATATTTCTGAAATATGATACCGTGATAATGAGGTTGTATGTTGTAACCGCATTAATAAGAATCATAATAAGCGGAGAATCCAGAAGTTTGAAGCTTCTCACTACGAGATAGGTCGGAATAAGACCTCCGTGGAAATACATCGTAAACATTATAAGAAACATCATAATATTTTTTCCGGGGAGACTTCTTCTTGTAAGGCCAAAAGCTGCTGAAACGGTCAGAAGCACGCTCAGAAATGAACCTGCACAAACATAAAAGATAGTGTTTCGGTAGCCCAGCCATATCTGACTGCTTTTAAAAACTTCCAGATAGGAATCTATGGAAAAGCCCTGAGGATAAAGGAGAAGTCCCTTTGTCGCAAAAACTTTAACAGGGTCACTCATAGAAGCAATCAGCACATAGTAACACGGATAAAGTGTAACAATGACCAACAAAGCCATAAAAGCATAATTAAAAATATCAAAAATTATTTCACCTATCGTCTTTTTATAAACCATTATTACACCCCCCTTACCAAATTCCTGTGCCTTTAACCTTTTTACTTATTGCGTTCGCTGACATCAATAAAGCAAAGTTAATTACAGAATTGAAAATGCCCACTGCTGCGGAATATCCGTAGTCGCCTTCAAGAAGACCTCTTCTGTAAACATAGGTTGAGATAACATCCGCCGTTTCGTAAATGGACGGATTGTAGAGAAGAATTATCTTTTCGTAACCGATGCTGAGCATTCTTCCGACCTTCATAATGAGAAGGATTACAATAGTCTCGCTTATTCCGGGAAGGGTAACATGAAGTGCCTGCTTGAATCTTCCTGCACCGTCTATGGTAGCAGCCTCATATAAAGAAACGTCTACAGATGCGATATTTGCTATGTAGATAATACTGCTCCATCCGATATTCTGCCAGATACCAGAAATAATATAAATTGCGTAGAAGTATTTCGGCTGAGTCATAAACGCAATTCTCTCTGCACCAAATAATTCTCTTATTGAGTTTATAAGACCATCGCTTGACACGAATGTCAGAATCAGACTTGAAATAACAACCGTTGAAATAAAGTGAGGCATATATGTTATAGTCTGAACTGATTTTTTGAACCATTTGATGCGAACCTCATTCAAGAGAAGTGCCAGAAGAATCGGAGCAGGAAATCCCAAAAGCAAATCGTAAAAATTCAAACTTACAGTATTTCTCAAAAGCTC
>JAZNLD010000119.1:0-2720 GCA_045578925.1 Clostridia bacterium | reverse complement strand
AGGAGAAACATATTATGACAAAAAATGTGGCAGTTGTATTAGGTGGAACTTCTCCACACATAGAGCTTATTCAAAACCTGAAAAACAGGGGATACAAGACTGTTTTGGTTGACTATCTTGAAAATCCTCCGGCTGTAAAATTTGCAGATGAACACATAAAGGAAAGTACGTTGGATTACGATAAAGTGCTTGAAATAGCAAGGGACAAGCAGGCAAACCTTGTCATAAGCACTTGTATTGACCAGGCAAATATAGCAGCGTGTTATGCAGCAGAAAAAATGGGGCTTACAAAACCTTACAGTTACAAAATTGCGCTTGATGTAACGAATAAGGAGCTTATGAAAAATATTTTCATAAAGAATGGAATCCCGACATCAAAATATATTTGCACAACATCTTTGGAAAATTACGATATATCAGGAATGAAATTTCCTCTTGTTGTAAAACCTGTTGATTGCAATGGTTCAAAGGGTGTTAGAAAAGCGCTGAATGAGGAAGAAGTGAAAATATATCTCAAAGACGCCATTTCTCTCAGCAGAACGCATAATGCAATTATTGAGGAGTTTAAGGAAGGGATGGAAATACAGGTGGATTGCTATATAAAAGATGGCAAATCACAGGTAATAATGACCCGCCAAAAACGAAAATTCACTATAGATGGTGCCGATGAATTACAATCGGTAGGCTCTGTTGTTCCCGCCGGAGTTTCCGAGAATGTACAAAATGAAATTGCTGTTATTGCGAACAATATTGCAAGTGCATTTAACCTTAAAAACACACCTATGTTTTTCCAGGCAATCGTAAATGGTGATGACATAAGCGTGATAGAGTTTGCACCGCGCATAGGCGGAGGATTGAGCTATGAAATGATAAAAATAATAGCAGGAGTTGACATAGTTGATGTAGCGGTAGACTCATTCCTTGAAAAAGAAAGAGATATTGTAGTTAAAAATCCAGAAAGCTTGTATGCCACAAACCTCATCTATGCAAGTGAAGGAATCTTTGACCGCATAGAAGGATATAAAAAACTGATAGAGGACGGCACAATCGAAAAATTCTACATAACAAAAACACGCGGAACAGAAATTGATCCGGGGATGGCAAGCAAAAACCGGGTAGGAGCATTTCTCATTAAAGCTCATACCGAAGAGGAACTGCGAAAAAAGATGAAACTCGTAAATGATTCTATTGAAGTCTTCAGTGCGAAAAATGAACCTATGATGATAAAAAGTGTATATGATAAGGAAATAATCTATTAAATTGAGAAAACAAAACGAAAAGAGAGTTTTTCTATGACTAAAATCAATGTAACACGCTCGTCAATGCCCTCTTACGAAGAGTATTGCGAGGCGATAAAACCGATATTTGAATCAAGATGGCTTACCAATATAGGCCCCATTCATAATGAGTTTGCGGATAAGGTCGGCGCATATTTAGGTGTAGACAATGTATCGCTTTTCACAAACGGACACCTTGCTCTCTCTATAGCAATCCGCGCACTCGGACTTACGGGTGAAGTTATTACAACCCCGTTCACGTTTGCATCGACAACACACGCGATTGTGGACTCGGGGCTTACTCCCGTATTCTGCGATATTGACCCTGAAACATACACCATTGACGCGGATAAGATAGAAGCACTTATCACAGACAAAACAAGTGCTATTATTCCCGTACACGTTTACGGAAATGTGTGCGATGTAGAAAAGATTGATGCTATCGCAAAGAAGCATAATCTTAAAGTTATCTACGACGCGGCTCATGTTTTCGGTGTGAAAATTGGGGAGAGGGGCATCGGTTCATTTGGTGATATCAGTATGTTCAGCTTCCACGCGACAAAGGTGTTTAATACCATTGAGGGCGGTTGCCTTACATACGGTGATAAATTACTAAAAGAAAAAATCGGAGTGCTTCGCAATTTCGGTATCACAAGCCCCGAAAGCGTTGATGAAGTCGGCACAAACGCAAAAATGAACGAATTTCAGGCGGCAATGGGAATATGTAACCTTAAATACATTGACAGTGCGATAGAAAGTCGTAAAATCGCAGAGGAAACATATCGCGAAAGGCTTTCGGGCGTAAATGGGATAAAGCTTTCTCCCGTACAGGAGGTCGTAACCCCGAATCACGCATATTTCCCTGTTTTATTTGACGGGTATAAAGAAAATCGTGACGAGATTGCACAGAAACTTTCTGCGGAAGGAATTTTTGCAAGAAAGTATTTCTATCCGATAACAAACGAATTTTCCTGCTATAAAGGAAAGTTCAGTGGCGAAACTCCCATAGCAAAGAAAATTTCCGAAAACATCCTCACACTTCCGATGTATGAGGGGCTCTCAAAAGATGATGTAAATAAAATTTGTGATATAATTTTAAGATAAGGGGACACGAAAATGAAAGGTATAATTTTAGCCGGAGGTAAGGGTACACGCCTTTATCCGATGACAAAAACAGTTTCAAAACAGCTTCTTCCCATTTATGACAAACCGCTTATTTACTATCCGCTTTCCACACTGCTTCTTGCAGGGATAAAGGATATTTTAATCATATCCACCCCTGAAGATACCCCCATGTATGAGCAGCTTCTGGGTAGTGGAGAAAACCTCGGCATAAAGCTTACATACAAGGTGCAGGAAACACCCCGCGGACTTGCAGATGCTTTCATTCTCGGTGAAGAATTTATCGGAGATGACAGCGTATGCCTTGTTCTCGGTGACAAT
>JAZNLD010000118.1:0-10361 GCA_045578925.1 Clostridia bacterium | reverse complement strand
GAATGATGGTGAAGTTATAACACCTGCAACAACATCTTCAACAGGTCTTAAAAAGTTCACCTGTACACTTTGCGGCGGCACTAAGGAAGAAATCATCCCCGTTAAATCAAGCGGTTCATCCGGTGGTGGCGGCGGAAGCTCTTCCACAACTTACACAATCAAATTTGAAACAAATTGTGATTCAAAGATTGACAGTGCGAAAGTTGAAAAGAACGAAGTTCTTTCAGAGCCTGCTACGCCCGTAAAAGAAGGTTACACATTCCTTGGTTGGTATACTGACAGCGCATTTACTTCAAAGTACGATTTCTCAGCTAAAGTTACAAAGTCATTCACTCTTTACGCAAATTGGAGTAAAGTTGATGAAGATACCAAGATTGAATTCAAGGATGTCGCTTCTGACGCATGGTATTATGACGCTGTAAAATTCGCGATTGAAAACAAGCTTATGAATGGTGTTTCTGACAGCAAATTCGATCCTGAAAGCAATCTTACAAGAGCAATGTTTGTAACTATCCTTTATCGTCTGGAAAAAGAACCAGCCGTAACAAGCAACTCATTTACAGATGTTACTGTCGGAAGCTGGTATGAAAATGCCGTTAAATGGGCAACCGAAAATAATATTGTAAACGGTGTTTCAGCTACAGAATTTGCGCCTGACAACAGTATAACACGCGAGCAAATGTCAACAATCATTTACCGCTATGCTAAGTTCAAGGGATACGGTGTTGACGCTGAAAATAATACCAACTACACAGACAATGCTGATATTTCCGAATACGCAAAAGAAGCTGTTATCTGGGCAAATGCAAAATCAATTATGACAGGTAACGCTGACGGCTCGTTTGCTCCTCTTGGTAATGCAACAAGAGCGCAGGCTGCAGCAGTATTTATGAGAATTATCGAAAACCTTAAATAAAGCGATAAAATCCCCCCGTTACATTAGAGTATGCGGGGGGATTTTTGGAATAAAGAAATGCCTGATCTATTGCTAAATCAGGCATTTAATTGTTTATTATTATTTTGTAAGTATTACTCTGCTGAGATTTGAGTCCCACTCAACTTTCACATCAAAACAATCTGATACAAAACGGACAGGAACAAGAGTTCTACCGTTTATAATTTTTGCAGGAACTTCAAGTTCTATCGCCTTACCATTCTTATAGGCTGTTTTGTTATCTATTGTAAGTTTAACTTCTGTATCGCCTTTCTTTGCGGTAACAGTACTTGTAGCTGCATCCCAGCTTACCTGTGCACCGAATGTTTCAAAAATTGCGCGAAGCGGAACGAGTGTTCTTCCCTCTTCAATAACCGGAATCTGGTCAAACGCAATTTTCTTGCCATTATAAGTAACCGTGGGAATAATGCCCTTTTTCAACTTTATAACATATGCCTTACCATCAACTCTCATAAGGCCGTAACCGTCATCGTTGAAATTAGTGATTTCACAATTGAATTCATACTTTTTACCATCGGTCATAATGCGAGTGAATGTTGTTTTGTATTCTATTTCCTCAATATAAGGGCCCATATAACCATTGTTCTCTACTTCATGCAAAAATCCCATGTTATAATCATACCCATAGTAGGTTTCAGTAGCATTGAAGAATTTTACCTTGTTATTTATGTCCTTGAGACCGCCGAGCCAGCATCCATCTTCCTCGCCTGCTTCGGTAAGACCATCATTAAACACACCGTCTAAATCATCTTCATCATAAGCACCATAGACCATTTCAAACGCTTCACTTGAAGGGATGGGGTCTGTAATGGTTTTTGATTCATAGTTACCGTCATAGCTTATAACAGTTTCTTCAACCTGCGCTAATGAATCATCGTGGTCGTTATAAACCATTTCGCGAGAAACAAAGTCAAGTTTCATATCTTCAAACGGGCCTATTTCTGCAACGATCTCAAAAAGAGTGTTGTTGAAAGGATCGCGAAAATCACCCTCAAACGCCCCTGCAAATGCGGTTGTGCTGCACATCATAACAAGCGTAAGCATAATGGTTAAAAATTTCTTCATATTTACCCTTCTTTCTTAGAATTACATAGAACTAATCAGCTAATTCAGTTCGTTCTAAAAAAAACAGCATTGATTATAACATCGTGATGAGGCATGATAAATTCTGTAATTTCATTTCCTGCGTAAGAAAACTCTCCACCGTCAGAATTCCAACCCATAAACGCAAAACCTTTTTTAGGCGTTACTTTCAATGTAATAACTGAACCTGCAAAATATCGTTTGTTCAACTCGTCAAAATTACTTGTTCCTATACCGTTTCCTGTAATAGTAATCTTATGAAGTTTATCCTTGATAGCGTTGCTAATCAGTACCGCAATATCTGCACGATTTATGTATTCGCCCTCTTTACAGGAAATATAAGTATCCGCAAAGCCATGTATTTTTGCCATTCGTATGTACCCTGCTGCCCAGTTATCCGGATCGTGCGTCACATACTCACCAAGTCCGATTGCACATACTATCATCTTTATTGCTTCTTCATAACGAACATAATCATTAGGACGGAACTTCCCGTTACCATCACCGAGTATAATATCGTTGGCAACAGCACAAACGACATAACCTGATGCCCAGTGATTTGCCGGAACATCTGTTGAAAAATCAGTTGTATAACCCATTGACATACGAGCAGATTCTTCTTTATTCATTGCTCTGCAGATGATTGCAACCATTTCCGCTCTTGTGACATAATTCTGAGGCCTGAAGGTGGAATCCTCATAGCCGGTTATAATACCCGCCTCGGAAAGAATTGTTACTGCTTCGGAGTAATAGTCATTTTCCTTGACATCGGTAAACTCCTGCGCAGAAACCGGTGTTGCAAACAATGCAATAATCATCAACAGTGTTATCATATACGCCAATATTTTTTTCATAAAACCACCACTTTCTATTTTGTTATATATATAATATCATAAAGCAATCTTTATTTCAAGATTATAAAAGAATTGCGCTTCTTGGATAATTCCGACTCACAACCAGATTTTGTTCGGAAAATGTTGTTTTCAAAAAAAGCACTCAGTTACTTTTGAACTGAGTGCCTTTTCTTATACCACTTTATTAAACTAACAATCATTACTGCAAAAACTGCACCGCAAAGCGAACCGCAAGTATCAATTACAATATCGCCCATCTGCGCACTTCGTCCCGGAACAAAATACTGATGCAATTCATCTGTACACGAGTATAGAAAAGATGAAACAACGCTATAAATAACGATGTGCAAATAAACGCGACGATATTCGTTCAGCAGTAATGCAATTAAAAAGCCAAGCACTGCATATATTCCGAAATGTGCGACCTTGCGCACTATTCCGTCAAGTTCATCCGCAATTTCTTTTGCACGTTCATCTGAAACTTTATTACCAAAGTCAAAAAATTTAACCACTGTGTAGGTAAATCCTTCGCTTGCTTTTTCGCTGTCATCTGCCACTTGTGCAGAAAACCAGAAAATAGTTCCCATGCAGGCAAGTACAAGAATCCACAATATGAGTTTTTTTATCATATAAATCGCTCCTGACGACTTATATGATATACCTTTTTTCAGGAAAAGTCAATCTCTTACTCTTCCATATGCTTTCCCAGAAAGCCTGCCGCGCTCTGACAAAGTTTTTTCTCCACTTCACCGACAGGCATATTTTCATGTTCCGACACCATCATAACACTACCAATTGTGTCACCCTCACTCACTATTGGGGCAACAACACCGGCAAAATATTTTTCAGAACCCGAAACTACGGGGACACCACCCCTATCACCTGAATCAATGGCAAAAATAATTTTCTTTTCAATCATTCTTTCAACATCTTCGCTGATACGCTTTTCCACAAGCTCCTTTTTTGGTGCGCCTGAAACTGCGATAACATTATCTTTGTCGGTGATTACGACGGGGATTCCGCTTGTCTTGGCAAGTGTTTCTGCATAATCCGCTGCAAACTCGCCAAGTTCACCGATCGGCGAATACTTTTTAAATATCACTTCCCCGTCACGCTCGGTAAAAATTTCAAGCGGGTCGCCCTCACGGATTCGGAGAACACGGCGGATTTCTTTTGGTATTACAACGCGACCGAGGTCGTCTATTCTTCTTACAATTCCTGTTGCTTTCATATAGAAAAATCTCCTTGTTTTGCAAATTTCGATGTTATTATCTGCAAAACAAAGAGATTTATACTACTTATCTAATTTTAAATTTGTAATCACGTAAACCGAATGACAAAGATTTATCAAATCCGACTTTTTCAATCATACTTCACAGCTTTATTTTGATTCAAGGATTACTTTCTGCATTTTTGCATCCCATTGCACATCAACACCGAAGCAATCTGAAACAAATCTTACCGGAACAAGCGTTCTTCCACCAACAATTTTAGCCGGAACATCAAGTTTTACAGTTTCTCCGTTCTTTGTAGCCTTTGTGCTGTCAATAGTGAGCTTAACCGTTGTATCGCCTTTTTTTGCGGTAACAGTTTTTGTATCTGAATTCCATTCTACAGACGCACCAATTTTTTCAAAGATGGCACGAAGAGGAACGAGTGTTCTTCCTTCTTCAATCACAGGAACCTGATCAAAGCCAATTTTTTCTCCATTATAGAACACTGTTACAAGAGCAGTCTTCTTCAATTGTGCCTTATAGTACTTTTCAACGCAATCTCCACCGCTCATTTTTGTAACAGAAAAATAAACATTACCATTATTATCTATACACTGGATACAAGCCCCATTGATATAATAACGCTTTCCTGTAAGTGCATTGGTAATTATCGACTCAGAAAAATAGTATCCATCTTCGAAATACTGGGCATATTCAGGCATAAACATTTCATACGCAGCTTCGGTAAAGAAGCCAAAATTATAATGAGTCACATAATCCCATGTTCTTGACCAACCACCGGGAAGTTCTGACAGAATACTTTTATCGTTTATATCAGTATATTCTGCCCATACCTGGTCATCGCCATACAATTCATGGTAACCTGTTGCAGTCCCGTATTTCAACCCATCGTTATACGGCGTAGGAGCGTCTCCCCATGCACCTTCACTGAAAGGAATCAAGGGATTTTTTTCGCCGCTGTACATTATATCATACCATTCGTCCTCGCTTAACTGAACAGCATTTCCATAAATTTCATTTTCGTACTTATCAAGCCATATACCCTTCTCGCCTTCTTCCAATGCTGTTATAGGGCATTCACCCAAGGTAACAAAAGCCTCGGCGAATACGGGCATTGACAGTAATACGATTACCAAAGTGATAGTTGCCAAAATTCTTTTTTTCATTTTCTGCCTCCTTTTTTCCTTTGTATTTTTCATTAACCTTCCTTAAGGTCTTTGATAGTAAGATTGTCGTCAATCGGCTTTTCAAGATAAGTAAAAAGCTCGTCAAGATCATCTGTCATTTTATAAATTTCAAGACAGGTTTTCTTTACAAAATTCTTTTTAATTGCACTCTCCATCACTGCCTGAAGTTCATCGTAATAACCTTTTATATTGTAAATCGCGATAGGTTTATTATGACGGCAAAGTTGCTTTGAGGTAAGTATCTCAAAATATTCCTCAAAAGTCCCTATTCCGCCGGGAGTAATGATAAAGGCATCGGCATTGTCTTCCATAATCTGCTTTCTTTCGCGCATTGTATCAGGTTCGATGAGTTTATCACATTTGTCATATATAAGCTCAATCGTATCTTCACGGAAAAATTTCGGAACTACACCAAGGATGTATCCACCACCTGCTTTAACTCCACGTGCTGCTGCACCCATAAGTCCGTTTCCGCCACCACCGAAAGTAAGGCTGTGGCCACGCTCGGCCATCATTTTTCCCATTATTTCAACTTTTTTTATATATTCTTCATCAATAGTAGGAGATGCTGCTCCAAATACACAGATTCTCATATTATTCCTCCTTTTGATTTTAGGATTATTTTTTACGGCTTCTTACAGGAACGATTTTAACAGGATCTTCCTCGGCAAAATCCGCGACAACCTTTATAATAGTCGGACAGCCTATAAGTCTTAATGTAATTTCAAGTTCCTTTCTTGAAAGCCACGCTGCAGTTGCAACTGTGTTAAAATTATCCTCTCTTTCAAGCGATGCAAAATGTGTTCCCTGTGGTTTTCCGAAGACGGGCTTACTAAAGCCTGCTGTAAATTCAAAATTTTTGATATCTGAAATAAGCGTCACATGAACTTCATCTTCTTCAAACTCAAGCTTTACTGCATTATATATATTAGTCTCTTCAATATTATATGTGTTTCCGCTTATAATTTTTGCAAGCGGAGACATTTCAGAAAACTTATATGTGAGGCGGAGATTTTTGATAATATCCTCAAGTTCTTCAAAGCTTTCATTGTCTTCAGGAAGTGCCTCATCCTTCATATTGAACATAATATTATCATAGAATGATTCAAGGATGTAGCTAAGCTTGTCATTATCATAACCTGAATTGACAACAAATATCGCATCATAATCGGGCATTATTACGCACATCTGACCGTGAGCACCGCAAAGACGGGTTGTATTGTATCTGCCCTTCCAGAACTGATAGCAATAACCCTCCTTCCAGTCAAGACCGGTAGAAACGTGTTCAGTGCCGATATGCTTCTGTGTAGCAAGTTTCACCCAGCTTTCAGGAACAATCTGCTTCTCGCCCCACTTACCGCCGTTAAGATAGACATAACCAACTTTTGCAAGGTCACGCATTCGCATACGCATACCGCTGTAACCGATAGCGTTACCGATGCTGTCTGTAGGATAGTAGGGTTTTTTTATATCAAGCGGATCAAAAAGCCTCGGCATAAGATATTCAACAACATTTTCACCTGTAATCTTTCTTACAAGAGCTGCAAGCATATATGTTCCGAATGCATCGTAACGGAATTTTTCGCCACATTCAAGTTCTTTTACACGATAGAAGAAGTCGTAAAGCATAGCGTCTGACAAGTCGTTACGCTTCTGCGCTTCATGAACGGCTCCTCCCTTCTGTCCGAAAGACATGCTGAGAAGATCATGAACCTTTATCTTAAGGTTCTCTTTATTGATGTCGTCAGTAATGAGTTCAGGGAAATATGTGTACACAAAGTCGTCGGTTTTGATTTTTCCCTCTTCAACAAGAAATCCGATAGCAATACTTGCAAAAGATTTGCTGACAGAAAAAAGGGTGTGTTCCACATCTTTATCGTATGGCGCAAAATATCCCTCTGCAACCATTTTACCATGTCTTACAAGCATAAAGGAATGAGTTTCCTGATCATCCAATCCCTTACACATAGCTTCTATAAAGCCTACGATATTTTTAGAGCTTATACCGCAGGATTCAGGTGTTGCTTTTTCAAAAAATTTCATAATCCAAGCTCCTTAAACCGTCTTCTCTTTAAGTTCATCAATGCAAGCTTCACAAACATTCTTCTCGTGATATATAAAAATTTTCTCGCTGCTTCCGCAAAAGATGCACGAGGGATTATATTTTTTAAGTATGATAGAGTCACCCTCAACATAGATTTCAAGAGGGTCACGAAGTTCAATACCCAGAGTTCTTCTGAGTTCAATAGGAAGCACTATTCTTCCAAGTTCATCAACTTTTCTAACAATACCTGTTGTTTTCATAAAATTGCTCCTTCCAAAATATTACATTTATACTATAGCAAAATTTGGATTTAAGGTCAACAGATATTGTGTTAATATTTTGTGAATTGCGACATTTTTTTAGGTTTATTGATATTTGCGGTGTTGCAATTTTCTCCGCTTTGTGATACTATTATATATTATATAATAGTACAGGAGTGATTTTTTTTGTTTAACAAAGATAAAATCAAAGGATTTGTTGCAGGCGTCTGCGTAGCACTTGTTTTAAGCTCAAGTGCAGTATTTGCTGACAGCATATCAAAAACGGTGACAGCCGTTTACAACAATATCAAGATTGTAATTGATGGTGAAAAGATTACACCCAAGGATGCAAACGGAAATGTTGTTGAACCTTTCATAATTGATGGTACAACCTACCTTCCCGTTCGTGCTGTTGCGAGCGCTCTCGGCAAGGAAGTAAACTGGGACGGAAATTCAAACACTGTATACCTTGGAAAAATGCCCGAAAAGGAATTCTTCCAGACTGACCTTGACACATTCAAGCCATTCGCAGAAAAAGACCTCTTTTCTATCAACAGCGACTCCGTAAAGGGCGGTATTCTCAATTTCTATGTTGTTCAGAATGCGAATCACAACAATTTGAGCGCATATGCCGACAATTTCTCTGCTTCAGGAAACTTGCAGACACTTACAATTGATTCAAAACCCGCTGCGAAGGTATTTGTTGAAAGCGCACTTGAAGACCTTAAACTCATTTATTCCGCTTGCCAAGAAGCTGAAAAGACAGGTTATGCGAGCCAGGAAAATGTTAAAAAAGAAGTTGAATCAAATTTAAAAGAATTCAAATCAGGATTTGCGACAGATGCAGAATACAAAGAATTTGCTGATTCTCTTGGCATTCCTGTAGCCCTTCTTGAAGAATTTGCTTCAAAAACGATCCTTTTCAACAGCTACATTGACTACTATTATAATACAGCACTCAACAAAGCTATTGATACAACAGCTATTGAAAACACTATCAGAAGCACATATATTACTGCAAAGCATATTCTTGTAGAAGATGAAATTCTTGCAAAAGAAATCATCAATAAAATTGAAAAAGGCGAAGATTTCGATACTCTTATGAAGACATACAACACCGATCCCGGTGCAACATCTGCGGGCTACACATTCACAAAAGGCGAAATGGTTTTACCTTTTGAAACTGCAGCATATGCTCTTAAAGAAAACACTTACACCACAACTCCCGTAAAAACAGATTTCGGCTATCACATCATTTATCGTCTTCCCCTTGACGAAAAGTATATAGTAAATCAGGCTATCCCCCAGTATAAATCTTCTAAGGCACAGATAGAATTGTCTGAACATATGACAAACCTTAAAGATACGGCGCAGGTAATATTTACACCTGATTATGAAAAATATCTTACCACTATAAAATAAGGAATATCTATTATGGCAATAAAAAAATCAGTACTTCCAATCATTCCCGTTCGCGGATTTGTTATATTTCCCAAAACGGTATTTCATTTTGATGTAGCGCGCGAAAAAAGTAAAAACGCCGTTATGAAAGCTATTTCAGCCGACGGACTTATTTTCCTCGCCTCACAAAAAAATGATATGATTGAAGCCCCCACCGAGAAGGATGTAAACACATTCGGTGTTATCGCAAAAATAAAACAGGTATTAAAACTTCCAGATGGCTGTATAAGAATCCTTGTAGAAGGAGAATCAAGAGGTAAGCTTACAGGGTCATTCATTAAGGAAGCTCTTTATGAGGGTGAGGTAACTTATAAAAACTCATCTGACAAAAACCTTTCTGTTGAAGAATATTCTGCTTTTTTAAATCAGATTCATCTTCTTATAAATGATTATATTGAGCTTAATCCCAAGCTTAAATCAGAAACCTTCCTTAAAGAGTTACCTGAAACAGATCCATCTTCACTTTCTGATACAATTGCGGCAAATCTCCTCAGGGATAACAGAGATAAGCAGGAACTTCTTGAAATAACAAATGTCAAGAAAAGAATTCTTAAGCTTATTGACATTATGACCAAGGAAGTAAAAATACTTGATGTTGAAAGCATCATCGCTGCAAAAGTCAAGCAGCAGATGGATGACCATAATCAGGAATATTTCCTTCGTGAGCAGCTTAAAGCAATCCGCGAGGAGCTTGGAGATGACAGCGAAGACGAAATGACGGAGCTTCGCGCTAAAATTGAAAGCGTACCTATGCCTGAAGAAGTTTATGAAAAAGCTCTTCGTGAACTCCGCATTTTAGGAAGACTCTCCCCTTCTTCTCCTGAAAGTAACATTTCAAGGAACTATATTGACCTTGTATGTTCACTTCCCTGGGAAACCTATACAGAAGAAAACAGCGATCTTGAAACCGCAAAGAAAGTTCTTGAACGCGACCATTATGGAATGGAAAAGGTAAAGACAAGAATACTTGAACAGCTTGCAGTAATAAATCGAAGCGGTTCACCTGTCGGTAGCATTCTTTGTCTTCTCGGTGCACCCGGCGTTGGTAAAACATCTATTGCCAAATCAATCGCAGAAGCAACAGGAAGAAATTATGCAAGAATAAGTCTTGGCGGAATGAAGGACGAGTCCGAACTTCGCGGTCACAGAAAAACATATGTCGGGGCAATGCCCGGCAGAATCGTGAATGCTCTTAAGCAGGCAAAATCTTCAAATCCGCTTATACTTCTTGATGAAATAGATAAAATCGGTGCAGATTATAAAGGAGATCCCGCCTCTGCAA
>JAZNLD010000117.1:0-6595 GCA_045578925.1 Clostridia bacterium | reverse complement strand
GATAAACCTTTTTCTTGCGAGCAAATCATTGTGAACACTGGTCATATTGAGAACGGTGTCATTTTCCCCTGCCACGCGGAGAAGCTCTGCATAATATTCGCGCTGATATCCGTCAAAAATGCTTTCGTCGTTAGGAAGAGTTGTGGCAATAAAGATAAACTCTGTATCTCTATTTTGTGCCAATACGCTCTTTTTTATAGCTTCAACATTTTTTCTGAACTCTTCTGCAGGAACTTTTTCAGTACCGTCGTTCATACCAAACGCAACAACTGCAAGGTCGGGTTTGTAATTTGAAAGTCTTTCTTCAACACATTCAAGTCCCCAATCGGTTCT
This sequence comes from Clostridia bacterium, assembly GCA_045578925.1. Lineage (GTDB taxonomy): Bacteria > Bacillota > Clostridia > UMGS1883 > UMGS1883 > UMGS1883. The sequence goes on along the minus strand of JAZNLD010000117.1, from coordinate 6,262 downwards.
TTTTCCACCGACTGCAGTGTTTATAATATCAATTTTGCTTCCGTATGTGGTTTCCAGCTTATGCTTAAGCAGTTCAGGCCAACCGGGCATAAAAGGTTCAAAACCCAATGCACCGCTTCCGTCACATCCTGCCGTGATGCTATCGCCATAGAAGCAGATTCTAAAATCTTTACCTTCCTTAAGGAGAGATTTTGTTCGTGCAAGTGTTTTTTCATCAGTTTTTCCGAGTCCGAAATCAAAACCCTCGTTATGACTATAAGTTACAAGAAGCTGTCTCTTATGAAAATATCCCTTGTTTTTGTAAAGGATGTAACCACCATCTTTTGCATCAAAGCAATCATCGTGAGTTTTCTCATAAAAGTGAAGCTCTTCTTTTCTCATATATGGAATTTCAGAACCTTCCACCATAACGATTCTGCCGTCACTCCATATCCAGTCAACGCCTTCTTTATACTCTGTTTTATAGTCAGTACTTTTTACAGACAAAATCTTTTCGGGAGTATAGAAAAGAGGCGCGCTCGCGATACTGCCGTTTTCAGACAGGAGCATAATACTCTCGTCAAAAACAGTGTTACCTTCCCAAAATGGGATGATCAATTTATCTTTATCCATTGTTTTTTCTCCTTATAAACTTTCCACATGGTAACCTGATGTTAGTTTCTTTGTTCCATTTTTTGTTTCAAGATTAAGTACAACACCGAAAGGCACGTAAACAAAGACATTTTTCTTATCGTACTTGTCTTCTGCCTTCATATATATACTTCCACTGATTGTGGGAACTTTTATTTCAAAATACTTAATACCCTCGGGAATAAAAGGTGCTGCGGAATATTCTTTACCGGGTGTGATAATTGAAATTCCTGCTACGCCTTCATAAAGAGCAGACACAGATGCACCATACATAGGATGGCTGTGAGAATTCATACCGCTGCTTTCTTTAAGTTCAAATCTTTCCCAGATAGTTGTTGCACCGTTTGCAATCATATATCCCCATGAAGGATATTCTGTTCTGGAAAGGATTCTCCAAGCGGTGTTGCCGTAGCCGAACTTTACAAGCATCTTTATAAGCATCGGTGTTGTGATATTTCCCGTCTGAACTCTTACACCTGCATCAATTACCGCCTTGTGCATAATCTGTGCGGCTTTGTCTTCATCCTCTTTCGGAATAAGTCCCGCGTAAAGTGCCAGAGCCTGACATCCCTGAGAACCGTTATGCATAAAGCCGTCACCCTTGTACCATTTAGCAAGGAATGCATTTTTTACAAGTTCGGTTTCTTTGTTGAACTTTTCTATATCATCCGTTCTGCCTGTAAGTCGGGCAAATTCAATAAGTATATTATAGTTGATATAGTGAGATGCTGTCGACATAAATTCACCGGGAATGTAAAGAGAATTAGCCGCACCAGGTTCGTATCCCTCAAGTCTTTCCTTGTCAGAATCGCCAATGAACTGTGCATTGTAACAGCAATCATCGGGACCTGCCCAGTCACCGTAGTAAGAATAGTTTACTATACCATCCTCGCGTCTGGTGGCAAGATAGTTATTCCACATTACAAAGTTGTGGTAGTATTTATCAATCAGCTCGGTAGAGCCTGTGATCAGATAATGCTCCTTCGCCGCAACAAGATATGAAGAACACACGGGATCTGCAGGCTTTTCGCCATATACGAAAGGCGCAGTACAGGTTATTCTTCCCTCTTCATCCTGCTCGTTTGTAACATCGGCTACAAACTTTTCATAAAGTCTTACGGGCATAAAATTATATTTCATAGCGGAGAAACGAACTGTAGCATCATTGAGCCAGCCCATTCTTTCATCACGCTGGGGACAGTCTGTTGCAAGAGAGTGAAGGTTTGACCTCTCGGTTCTCAGCACGCAGTTATAGAACTCGTTCACTGTCATATCGGAGCACTTGAAATGATTATCTGTATCAATATCAGTATATATGCGGATAGCTTCCACAGAAATTTTTCCGTCAAAATCACCTTCTACCACAAGGTCAGCGTATCTGAAGCCGTGGTAAGTAAATTCGGGAGTATAGCAGTTATTGTGGTAGCCTTCTTTAAGGATAAATGTGTCTTCTGCCTTTGCTCCGCGTAAAGGCTCGGTAAAGAGTTCGCCTTTTTCGTTGAGAAGCTCGGCGTGTCTGATTTTAAGCACAACCTTGCCTCTGCATTCGCCGTCTACCGAAACCGCAATTATTCCTGCAAGGTTTTCGCCAAAGTCAAATACTCTCTTCCCATTTGTAAAGTATTCAGCTACATGGCTGATTCGCACCTTTTCTTTTACAGGTTCAATTACCTGTGCCTTGAATTTTAATGTATTAAAATCCGATTTTCTAACCGGGTTATATTCGTATTTAGTATAGTTTGTATTCCACTGTGCTTTTTCTTCGTATTCGTTATAGGTTTCGCCGTTAAACAAGTGGCTGTATGTGATTGCACCGCTTAAACATTTCCAATTTTCGTCGGTGGCAACGATTTTTTTTGTTCCGTCTTTATAATATAAAACCAACTGGGCATTGAGTGCAATCTCTCCCTGAAATTCAATTTCTCTGTTATCGGAAAGATTGTCAAGATAATCGCCGTAGTTCTTGCGCCAACCGCCGCCTACTGCAATGCCTAATGTGTTTTCGCCAATCTTGAAATTATTTACATCTATGATGTCAGTTACATACTGACATTCGTACTTATAGTTTGTGTGCGCAGGCTGAAGTCTGTCGTCGTTTGTGCTGATGCCGTTAACATAAGCCTTGTCAAGACCTATTCCTGCGTGGTAGAGTACTGCTCTTTCAGGGATTGAGTCGAGGTTAAAACTCGATACAAAATATTCTGCCTGATGATTTTTTGAAGCCGTAGCTTCAATCCATTCGCCCTGCCAAGTGTCAAAGCAGGCTGTTTTGAAAAATCCTTTTTCAGTTCTGCTTGTGTTTCCGAAATTATCAATAAGGGAAAGTGTCCATTCATGCAATGCACCCGATTTAAGAGGTGTTCCATCATATACTGCACTCTGATTGGAGGATTCAACTACACCGCTGTCCCACAATTCTTCTCCGCAAGAGGTTACTTTAATGCGATATGATTTCTGAAAAGCGCCCATTTCCGAGCTGAATGCGCCCCATGTAAAAAGAGGAGCCTTTTTCTCGGTTACTGCATATTCAGATTTCATATAATCTGTTCTCATTTCTATCGGATAAAATTCCATTTCAAACTTCCTTCCCGGTGTTAAATAAGCGGTAACGCGGTAACGCGGCTATATGCCACGTTACCGCATCGCTTAATGCTCAATCAATTATCAGATGTCAAAGCTTTCTGTAAGAGGTGTGAGATCTGCACTGTCCCATACAAATGCACGAGCAGTAAACTTGTCACCTTCAACAGATTCGATTTCTGAAAGGTCATATTCTGCAGTGAACTTTGTCATTTCTCCGGCATATACTGCACCGTCTGCAATAACAAAACCTTCAAGCACGCCATTCTTGTAAACTGCAAGAATAACAGAAGGTGTGATACCTGCAAATTCAGAAGCAACAGCCTTGTCAATGATTGCTGAGAAGCCAACTACTTCTACGCCGTCAGCAGAGTCGATTTCCTGACCGTTTTCAGCGTTGTAGAAGCCTGTCTGAATAGAAGTGCCGTGTGTTACAGCATACTTCTTAGCTGTAAGACCGTCTTCAGAAACAACTGTAAGAACATTGCCGTTAACAGCTACCTTGTAACCGTCCATTGTGAATCTGCTTGCAGTTACAGCACCGAGAGAGGATACAACTGTTGCAGCCTTGTTATCGATTACGATGTCTTCATCAGCTGATACAAGAGTGATGTCAGCGTCCATAGCCTTAGTAGCTTCGTAAGCAGCTGCAGAATCAACTGTGTAAACCTTAAGGTCAGAAAGCTCTACGCTGAAGTCGTCGCTTGCATTTGCGGGAGCAGCACCAACCAATACAGCTGAGATACCGCCTGTGAACTTATAGTTAGAGCCTCTTGTCTTCATCTGGTATGCACCTGTTGATGAAAGATAGGTAAACTGAGAACCGTCTTTTTCAGATTCAGCGAAGGGGAATACCTTTTCGCCGTTGATATATACGCCGTAAACCTGAGCATATCTTGCAGGGTCAGCACCTGTTCTTACCTGCTGAACAATACTTACAGTATATTCCTTGCCTGCTTCCCATGTATAGTTTGTTGAGATACCGGGTGTTCTGTCAGCAGCAGAAGAACCGTTGTTGTATGTACCACCGATTTTAACTGTACCATCCTGTGCGAAGTGAACAGCGTTGGGGATATACTGAGCATAACCGCCGTATGTGAAGCCTTCTAGGGGCTGGTCAGACTTATAAGAACCGTTTATATAACCGGGTGCATTGTGATGAATTGAGAAGTTACCCATCATATCAGCCTTGAATGTTGCAGTTGTTACGCTAACCTTACCCTTTGTGAGAGTTGTCAATGCTGTAACGTTGCTCTCACTTGTAGAGTAGATGTAGTGAGAACGAAGGAATGCATATCTGGGAGCGTTGTTTTCAATTACGTAGATGGGGTCGCCAACTTCGTTAGTCTGCTTTGTGATTACTGTTTCACAACCTGAGGGAATTGAAGGAGCTGCGCCTGAAGCATCACCAAGCTTGTAACCGCTTGTTGCATATGCGAAACCGGAGTTACCCAGAGCCGGCTGATTGTCTACAGTGGAGTTAAAGTTTGCAGATGCCTTTGTGAAAATTACGTCGCCGTCTGTTCTATAGTTTCTACCATAGTGCTGAACGGAATCGTAGGGCCAATTAACGTCGATTTTGTAGAATTCGCCGTTAATTCTTGCATATACGTTATCTGTTGCATATGCTGTGTCATCCATTTCAGTAAGGTCAACATTCACTACCTGAACGTCACCTGTTTCCCAGTTAGCTTCAAAAGCCTGAACTGTTGTGAAGGGAGCAACACCTTCAACACGTTTTCTACCTTCGTTGATAGTATAAACGCTGGAAGTTGCTTCTTCAACTACTTCTTCAGCGAATACGCCAACTGACATAACGCTGAATGCGAGTGCGATACAAAGTACCGCTGCCATGAGTTTTTTCATGATTTTCTTCCTCCATTTTTAATAAATTTTAAATGGCAATTTTACGCCATTGTTAACAGAGTTATAACCGTATATCGTGATTTTGATATATTCGGTTCCTTCAAGGGCTTCGGGACTAAGACTGAAGTTCAGCCCCGACAAATTGTAAATATCTATTTCAATATCATATTCATCGAGGACTGAATCTTCGCTATCCAGAAACTTAACATTGATAAAATCCCCTTCTTTAACCTGCATATTACCGTAAAATGCGGTGAGATTTTCTTCGTGACTTTCCACACCTTTAATATTTCTTGCGATATATTCGCGGGTTATTTCGGGTGTTTGTGCAAAACATACGCCTGCACTTGTCAGTGTTAATAGAGTAACTAATAAAATTACTATTCCTAAAAATTTAGTCTTCATAAATTATTACGTCTCTTACATTACCGTAACGCGCTGTGATAACTGCTTTCTTATTTGCAAAGTTTACACTGTCGCCTTCAACTGCAGTAATTGTTCTTTCTTCCTTGTTGTACACATAAATCTTTGTGCTTGAGTCAAGAGTATACGAAGCAGAATCAGGTGTACCTGCCACCTTGAGCTTGATTACTGTCTGGGTATAACCCTCACCTTTATAAACAAGCTCAACATCGCCATAGATTGAAGCATATCTTGTAGCAGCGGCGGTTGTAGAACTGCTCCTACCTTCTGCAGTTTCAAAAATGCGCTGTGCGATATCCTTACCTGCCCAACCTGTTACGGGGTAGTTAATGTTTCCGCCCGTATAAACGTGGTCACCATAGTTACACATTACGTCGGTTTCGTCGGTGAACTTATATTCTTCACTTAACGCAAAGAGTCGTCTGAATCTGGTGATTTCTCCATTTGCAGTCCAGATAAGAAGTACGTCACCTCTTTTAATTTTAGAAGCGTCAAGAGTTTCTATAAGCTTATTGCTGAATTTGTATGTTATCTTGCTACCTGAATGATAACCTACAAACGAAGGAATGTACTTACCTGTTTCATCGTCATAAAGATTTTTTATACCTTCAACAATGAATGCCTGCGAGTTAAAGCTTTCGCTATAACCTGTATTACCACCCTTGGGAGCATGCTCGTAAACGAAGAGGTTTGAAACATTGGACATATCTGCATTATAGATAATAAGTCTTGCCGTAGTGTCAAGAGTAGAAGGCACATGATC
>JAZNLD010000116.1:0-10082 GCA_045578925.1 Clostridia bacterium | reverse complement strand
ACGAAATCGTGCTTCTGATGTTAAAATGTTCATGGGAAAATGACTCCTTTGATACATGTTTTTTGTCGTTATTAAACATTATATCATATTCAGAGTTCATTTTCCTTTTTATTTGTCACCCATCAATTGTATCACAACATTAGATAAAAATTGACATATTAACTGATGCTATGATAAAATATCAATATTGAATTTTGAACATTTGACGGTGATATTATGAGATTACAGAAATTTATAGCCGAGTGCGGAATCGCATCAAGGCGAAACGCTGAAAAAATAATAGAAAGCGGTAGAGTCCGCGTCAACGGAGAATTAGTCGATTATATGGGCTGTGTTATTGATCCTGATTGCGATGTCGTGGAAATTGACGGCAGAGTGATTGAGACGGAAAGCAAGAAGTATTACATTATGCTCCATAAACCCAAAAACTATGTAACAACCGTATCCGATGATTTGGGAAGACCTACCGTAATGCATCTTGTACAGGATATCAACGCGCGTATATATCCTGTAGGCAGACTCGACTTTGACACAACGGGTCTTCTTATTATGACTAACGACGGTGAGTTTGCAAATCTCCTTACTCATCCCAAACATGTTGTGAATAAAACCTATATTGCAAGAATAGACAGACCTCTTTCGGAGGATGAGCTTGCACGGCTTCAAAATGGAATAGACCTTGACGGTGTTAAAACTGCTCCTGCCAAGGCGGAAAATATCAAGCGCCCGCAAAAGGGGTATGAGGTTAAGGTGACTATTCACGAAGGAAAGAACAGACAGGTCAGAAGAATGCTTGACGCAGTAGGCGTGAATGTAATGAGTCTTAAAAGAATTTCCGTAGGCTCGCTTACTCTCGGAAATCTTCCCGAAGGTAAGTGGAGAAAGCTTTCTGATGCCGAGGTAAACAAATTAAGGGGTAAAGGTAAATGATAAGAGTAACAGTTATAGATAACGAGAAAATTATAGAATCCGTCTTTTCGCCTGCCGAAGATATGCTGATGGCGTGGGCGCAGGAAAACGAGAAGAATTCAGGCTACTGTATTTTCAAAAAGTCGGGCGAAATAGTGGCGGTAATTGATAAGGATGATGTTTTCGAGCTTTTAATCCGCGCAACTCTTAACTACCTTGATTTGAACGGTGCAGACACAGGATTTTCTGAAAACGAGGAGCTTTTCAGCGAACTTAAGAAGCTCGGCTTTACGCAAAAGGGAAAGTCTTGTGAAGTGGATATAAAAACATTTTTCAAACCATGCTGTAATCACTGAAAACGAATATGAATAAACTAACTTTACATTCAAAGAAAATTGTCATAATCGCCGTTTTTATTTTGCTGATAGTTCTATGCTTTTGTAAAATATTCCAAACAAGAAAACTTGATTTTTCATCAATAATGAAAGACGAGGAAACAGAAAACATCACACTGACAATATACTGTATGCATCCCGATACGCTTACAGATGTTCCGGTAAGTGTAGACAGTTTGATGAAAATGAACGATGTAAAAAAGATTGTTGTCAGCGGTGCAGAAATAGAAAAGCATATTGAATCATTCAATGAAATAAGCAAAAAAACCTTAACCCGTGTTGCAAAAAAATCAAAATGCATTGACGCAAGGTTATATTATGTGTTTGAAAGCAAAAAGAACGGGAAACTGTTTGATGCTATTATGTGGGGACTTGGCGAAGAGGAAAACAGCATCTTTGTAAATGGTGTGGAGGTTAAAGAAACACCCCTTTTATACGAAGTGATAATCCCGTTTCTGCCTACTGATATGGCAGATGCGTTTGCGCGGAGTTATTTAAAAGATTGAAACTTGTGAGGGATTAACGATGCCTGAAATATTAAGATTTTCTGCAGGTATTATTGTCGGAATTTTGATTATATGCGCCGGCATATTCCGTTGGAAGTTTCCGACTATACGCTGGAATCTGCGCGAAACTAAATATGGAGAAGAAATAAATACTATTGCGATGATAATTTGGGGGATATCAATAATTGCGCTGGGAATTCAGGCTTTTTCCTGTTAAGGCGAGGGGAATTGTTGAAAAATTCATTGTCAGTTTTGTTTTAAGAAGAGGTGCTTGTGTTAATTTGTATATGTTATAGGGGAAGTTTGAAAGACAATTTAGAAAAGAAAGAAGGATATTCTTATCGCAAATATTTTGATTCCTATAATGAAGTCTTTAATAACTCATCTTTATTTAAGTGAGGAGCGATTTTATTAAAATACAGTGACAAGAGAGAAACATACTCTTTGTTTTAAAACAAAAATCGTCAGAAAGGACATAAAAAGGCGTTTTGAAAGCCATTTTGTGTCCTCTTTTTTTCCAAAATCTGTTGAAATAATTTTCCTGAGATGATATAATATCATTAAGATATTATATCCAAACTTTAAAAGGAGTAGATGCTCTGTGAAAATACTTATTGTAGACGATGAAAAACTGCTTGTAAAAGGTATCAAATTCAACCTTGAGCAGGACGGTTACGAAACAGAAACTGCATACGACGGGGAGGAAGCTTTGAAGCTTGCTCGTGATAAGAGTATATCCCTTATCATTCTTGACCTTATGCTTCCCAGTATTGACGGACTTACCGTTTGTCAGAAGATAAGAGAGTTTTCTTCCGTTCCGATTATTATGCTAACTGCAAAAACTGAAGATATGGATAAAATCCTCGGCCTTGAATACGGTGCCGACGATTATCTTACAAAGCCTTTTAACATCCTTGAACTTAAAGCAAGAATCAAGGCTATACTTCGTCGTGTTACAAACAGCACAGTTGCTGCTGCAAAGCCCAGCGTAAGTGCAGGTGGTATTGAGCTTGACTACAACCTTCGCAGAGTGAAAATCGGAAACCGCGTAATTGAACTTACCGCGAAGGAGTTTGATTTGTGCGACCTTTTCGTATCAAACCCCGGCAAGGTTTATTCAAGAGAAAACCTGCTTGACATTGTATGGGGATACGATTACCCCGGTGACATCAGAACAGTTGATGTTCATGTAAGACGCCTTCGTGAAAAAATTGAGGAAGACGCTGCGATTCCCACATACATTCTTACAAAGTGGGGGGTAGGTTACTATTTTAAGGAAAATTAAAGAGGGAATGCAAAGCATCCGCTGGAAGCTGGTTCTGACATACTTTATTATCATAGCGTTGACGCTGGGACTTATCGGTGTGTATGTAACCAATTCTATGCAGCAGTACACCCTCAATCAGAAAAAAATCAGTACACTTTCCCAGGCTAATGTTATTGCCGGTTATATCTCGCAGTATCAGGATTTAAGCGAAGAGGGTATCAATTTCCTTCTTGCACAGCAGCAACTTCCAAGTGACTGTCGTGTGCTTATGCTTGACCTTGAGGCGTGCGTTACTTACGACTCAAATAACGGCGTAATGCAAGGGAAATATATGCCTACTGCACCTATACTTGATGCAATAGAGGGGAATAATAATGTTGAAAGAATAAAGGATGCCGACGGCGAACTCATAATCTGCGCCGCAGTGCCAACCGTTACAAATAAAAAAGTTACGGGTGCGATTTATTATCAGGCATCGGCGGCGGACGCATCTGACTTTATGAATCAGATTTTTGTCACAATGATAATGCTCGCATTACTTGTAAGTGTTCTCATCGGCGTTGTAAGCTTTGTTATGTCAGGCGTTATTACCGAGCCTATTCGTGACCTTACGGAAAAACTTTCAAAGGTAGCTGATGAGGAAGGCGACTACATCATTGAAAAAACAACTGGCGGAGAAGTCGGACAACTTATAGACTCGTTCAATAAAATGACTCAGCATATAAGAAAGCAGGAGGAAAAGAGGCAGGAATTCGTATCAAATGCTTCACACGAACTTAAAACTCCTCTCAGCTCAATAAAACTTATTTCTGACTCGCTTTTAAATACTCCCGACGCACCGCGTGAAATGGTTGACGAATTCCTGACTGATATGAATGTTCAGGTAGAACGTCTTGCAAGAATTGTTGACAAGCTTCTTACCCTCACCCGTATGGATAGTGCATCAAGTGTTTCAAGAATGGAATTTGCTGTTGCCGACATAACGGATTTGTGTGCAAGCGTTATCAAGGCGCTTCGTCCCCTGGCAGAACAGAAGAATATTGAACTTGAGTATAATCCTGAACTTACTGTGTATTCTACAATCGAGCGTGACAGAATGTGGGAAGCAATCTACAATGTGCTTGATAACAGTATAAAATACACACGCGAAAACGGAAAAGTAACTGTAAATCTCACAAAGGATGAGAATAACATAATCATTGAAATTAAGGATACGGGAATTGGTATTGCATCTGACGAGCTTTATAAGATTTTCGACAGATTTTACCGTGTTGATAAAGCCCGTGCGAGAGAAACGGGAGGAACGGGACTCGGACTTTCGATTGCTCTTACTGCTGTTGAACTTCACGGCGGTAATATCAAGGTTGAAAGTGAAGAAGGTGTAGGCAGTACATTCCGCATAATAATACCCATTACATTCAAGTAATGTAATCCTTAAGAAGGGGGATTGGCATGAAAAAAATAATATCGTTATTACTGGTGATTACAGCACTCACCGTGGCTTTTTCAGGCTGCGGCAAAGAAAAAACAGAAATAAAGGTCTACTTCAAGGACTCTGTTTCAAACGAGCTTTCGGAGGAAACAAGACTTGTTGAAGCAGGTAAGAATCCTACCGCAACCGAGCTTGCAAAAATTTCAATTGATAAATTGATTGAAGGTCCTCAGAATGAAAAAAATACAGCGGTAATTGATGCCGAGGCAAAGCTTCTTTCGCTTACTGTAAGCGATGGCGTTGCAACTGTAAATATGTCAAAACACTTTTTGCAAAAGACAGGCGCAGGTGCAATTATCTTAAGATTTGCATTTATCAATACTCTCTGCAGTATTGATGGTATTGACGGAATCGTAATTCAGGTAGATGGAACACCGATTGTCAGCGAAACATCGGGGAAAGAGTTCGGCGTTTTAAGTATTTCCGATATTGCTCTTAATACCGTTGACAATACTACAATCGACCTTTACTTTCCTGACAAGAGCGGGGAAAAGCTCATTCTTGAAAGAAGAACTGTTAATGTTCAGCAGACTCTTTCTCTTGAGAAAACTATTATAAGTGAGCTTATAAAAGGCACTTCTGACGAAAATCTTAACCCTGCAGTGCCGATCGGAACGAAACTTCTTAACATAGAAACAAAGGATAATGTATGCTATGTTAATTTCTCAGAGGAATTTTGTACCAAGACAAGTTCGGGCTCAACAGCAACTACACTTACGCTTTATTCTGTTGTAAACTCGCTTTGTTCTCTTGAAAATGTTTCAAGCGTACAGATTCTCGTAAACGGAGAAACGGGTGTGGAATTTGGTAATTTTGTACTCGATATACCCTATGAATTCAACGAAATTCTGGTTGGTTAATATTCCAAACTCTGATTTTCAGAGGCGGATTTCCGCTTTCGATATGTTAAAATACTCGGTAATCCTTAAAGGAGATAAAGATATGAAACTTTCACAGGTAAAAGAAATTTTGGGTGCAGAGGTTGTAGTAGGTGAAGAATACCTTGATCGTGAGGTTAAGTCTGCTTTCGGCAGCGACCTTATGAGCGATGTCCTTGCATTTGTAAAAGACGACGCGCTTCTTCTTACAGGTCTCGTAAACGCGCAGGTTGTAAGAACCGCGGAAATGATGGATATGAAGGCGATTGTCTTTGTGCGTGGTAAAAAGCCTACTGAGGAGATTTATGACCTTGCAAAAGAGTATTCTATGGTTATAATGACGACTGACTACACACTTTATCCATCCTGCGGAAAACTCTATATGGCAGGACTTGTTCCTAACGAAGAAAGGGTGGACTAAAAGATGGCAGACTCATGCGTTAAACTTCACTATACTGTTGCCGGTAATGACTTTACATTCGCAGGTGAGGCAAGCAGCGCAGTAAAAAAGGTTTTAAGACAGCTGGGTTTTTCGTCTGAAATTATAAGGCGCGTTGCAGTTGCTATGTATGAGTGTGAAATCAATATGGTTATCCATGCTGATGGTGGGTATATTGATGTTGAGATAACCCCCGAAAAAATCCGTATGGTGCATACTGACAGAGGACCGGGAATAAAAGATATTAAAAAGGCGATGGAAAAGGGCTTTTCCACCGCAAACGAAGAAGTCAGACAACTTGGCTTCGGCGCAGGTATGGGGCTTCCCAATATGGAGCGCTATACCGATGAAATGAAAATCACGACCGAGCCTGGAAAAGGTACGGTTGTGGATATGACCGTGTATGTGAATAAACCCGACGGGAAATAATCCTCAAAGCAGTAGGGGGTGTTTGGATGGTTACAGAAAAAAGAGAACTTCTGTATCATAGCGTATGTCTGGAGAAAGACGATTGCAAGGGTTGTACAACCTGTATGAGATACTGTCCCACTCAGGCAATACGTGTGCAGAAGGGTAAAGCAAAGATAATCCGTGAGAAATGTATAGACTGCGGAGAATGTGTAAGAAGATGCCCATACCACGCAAAAAGAGTTGTCAGCGACAGCTTCTTTGCGCTCAAATCCTTTAAACACAATGTGGCGCTTGTTGCACCGGCATTCTGCGGTCAGTTTTCTAAAGCAACCGATATTGACCTTATACTGACAGGTCTAAAAAAAATCGGTTTTGATGATGTTTTTGAGGTTGCACGCGGCGCAGAAGTGATTACCGCCAAAACCAAGGAAATACTTGCACAGAAAAACGGTGACGGTCCAATTATTTCATCGGCTTGTCCTGCAGTGGTAAGGCTTATTGCAGTTAAGTTTCCGTCTCTTTCGGACAGAGTTATTCCGCTTACTTCACCTATGGAAGCGGCGGCTAAAATGGCGCGAACAGAAGCCGTTGAAAAGACGGGACTTCCCGAAAACGAGATAGGAATATTCTTTATATCACCATGCCCTGCTAAAGTAACGGCAGTAAAGCAACCGCTTGCGCTCAATAAATCGCAGGTGGACGGCGTAATTGCCATAAAAGATGTCTATATGAAGCTGGCGCAGGCTATTAAGGATATTGACAAGGTTGAAAAACTTTCTGTTTCGGGCCGTGACGGAATACGCTGGGCAAGAAGCGGTGGCGAAACCAATGCCTTGGGTATCAGTAATTACATCGCCGTTGACGGAATACATAATGTTATAAAAATGCTTGAAGAACTTGAGGACGATAAACTTAACAATATTGAGTTTATTGAAGCTCTTGCCTGCACAAGCGGTTGCACGGGTGGGCCACTCAATGTGGAAAATGAGTTCGTCGCAAATTCAAGAATACGCAATCTTACAAAAAACCTTGAAAAGGGTGAGGGTAATTGCGAAGGGTTAAATCTTTACTGGGATAAAAAGGTGGAGTATGAACCATTTTCTCCACTTGATCCTGATTTGGGCAAGGCACTTTCAAAAATGCAGCAGCTTGAAGAAATCTATGCAAGGCTACCGCAACTTGACTGTGGAAGTTGCGGTAGTCCCAGTTGCCGCGATTTTGCCGAGGATATTGTCCGCGGTAAAGCACAGGAAAAGGATTGTATTTTCCGCTTGCGCGAAAAGATAGAGGTTCTCGCCAGGGAAATTGAAGAACTCGGAAAGATGATTAACGAATAAACATGGAAGGGAGCAATATGCTCCCTTTTTTGAAACGGAGGGTTAATAATGACAGTTAAGGATATTGAACAGAAACTTGAACTTGATGCAGTTTGTGGCGGGGAAAATACCGACCGCGAGGTGACAGGTTGTTATATAGGAGATCTCCTGAGTATTGTTATGAGTAAAGCGCAGTCAGGCGATGCATGGATTACAGTTCAGGGTAATATCAATGTCCCTGCAGTTGCTACTCTTACAGAATGTGCAATGATTATAATCGTTGAAAATATGAAGCTTGATGATGCGGCATTGAATCGCGCTAAAATGGAAGAAATCCCTGTATATTACAGCGAAAAAAGCGCGTTTGAAATCGCATCACTGATAAAAGAATGCCTATGAAGTGTTACTATGATTTTCACATTCATTCCTGCCTTTCTCCGTGCGGAGATATGGATATGACACCGCACAGTATCGCAGGAATGAGCTACATAAACGGACTTAATGCAATTGCAGTTGCTGACCATAACACTGCACGCAACATCCGTGCGGTAAGCGAGGCTGCGGCGGAATTTGGTATATGCACAGTACCTGCCATTGAGGCAGAGAGTGCGGAAAACATTCACCTTCTGTGCCTTTTTCCAACAATTGAAGCAGCAGAGGATATGGGTGAGCTTCTTGAAAAAAATCTGCCACCCATTAAAAACAGAATTGACATCTTTGGAGAACAATGCATTATGAATTCGTGTGACGAAAAGATTGGGGAAGTGGAAACCCTTCTTATCAACGCGACAAATCTGACGATTGAGGAGATTAAAAAAGAAACCGAAAATCGTAGTGGCGTATGCATTGCGGCACACATAGACCGCGACAAAAACGGAATTGTGTCAATTCTTGGTTCAATTCCCGAAAGTCTGAACTTTAAAACCCTTGAAACCGCCGATAAAAACACGGCAGAAAATGCGGATAAGAGATATAAATATATAACTAACAGCGATGCACATTACCTTACCGATATAGCTGAAAAAGAGAACTTTATAGAGGTGGGGGAAATCACTGCTTGGGAAATAATAAATTATCTGAAATAAAATGATGTTTTTTGTGTTTTTTATATAGACAAAGGGTGTTTGATTTGATATAATAGAATAGATAGCATCGATTAAAATTTTTATATGCTATCGATAATTAAAGAGCGATTTAAATTTAAATTAACTATAGGAGGTTTAGTCATGGCTAAAGAAGCAGTTATTCCCTTTAAGGGAACAGCGCAGCAGGAAGAACAGCTTAAGAGTTTAATTGCCGAGTACAAGGGGCAGGATGGTGCTCTTATCCCCGTTCTTCATAAGGCACAGGAAATTTACGGTTATCTTCCAATCGAAGTCCAGACTATGATTGCAGATGGTCTTGAAGTTCCTTTGGCAGAGGTGTATGGAGTTGTAACTTTCTATACTCAGTTCTCACTTAATCCCAAGGGTGAGTATAAGATCGGCGTATGTCTTGGTACAGCTTGCTATGTTAAAGGAAGTGGGGGTATCCTTGAAAAGATTAAGGAAATTCTCAATCTTGAAGTAGACGGTTGCACACCCGATGGCAAATTCTCTCTTGAGGCTACACGTTGTATCGGTGCTTGCGGTCTTGCACCCGTATTTACAGTTAATGAGGATGTTTATGGTCGTATCACTGCAGACGATGTTGCGGGAATACTTGCAAAATATCAGGCATAATGCAGGAAATCAGCTTAAATATTCTTGACATTGCCCAGAATTCCATCAGGGCAGATGCAACACTGATTGAAATTACAGTTGAAGAAAACCCCGAAAGTGATATTTTTGCCTTTACCATAAAGGATAACGGATGTGGTATGGATGAAGAGATGGTGAAAAGGGTTTCCGATCCGTTTGTGACAACAAGAACCACCCGTAAGGTTGGACTTGGTATATCGCTTCTTAAATCTGCAGCTCAGCAGACGGGCGGCGATATAAAACTTGAAAGCACACTCGGTGTGGGGACAACCATTCGTGCGGACTTTTCGTATAGCCACATTGACCGACAGCCACTTGGAGATATTTCCGCGGCGGTAGTATCACTTATCAGTATGAATCCCGACATTGATTTCGTATATAACCATAAATTTGTGGAAAATGAGTTCACCCTTGATACGCGAGAACTTCGTGAAGTTCTCGGTAATGAGGTGAAGCTTTCCGAAATCAGCGTAGCAATGTGGATTCAGGAATTTATAAATAATAATTTATCCGAAATTTACGGAGGTGCAAAATAATATGAAAAGCATAGCTGAACTTGAAGCTATAAAGAAAAGAGTATTAGACAGCGTTAATCTCAGAAAAGAAAGAGAAGACGGTGTGCGTGTTGTTGTAGGTATGGCTACCTGCGGTATTGCAGCAGGTGCACGTCCCGTTATGACTGCATTCCTTGAAGAAGCTCAGAAACGCAATCTTTCCAATGTTGTTATTG
>JAZNLD010000115.1:0-3799 GCA_045578925.1 Clostridia bacterium | reverse complement strand
ATGGAATTTTTAGAGAGCAGATTTTTGATTTCGGAAGGCAAAAACACAGGTAATCCTGACGGATTACCGAGTATTTTAACACATCGAAGGCGAAAATCTGCCTCTAAAAATCAGAGTTCGGATTACTCACTTTCGGTTAACTAAAAAATACGCCTATAACATAATAGTCCTATTGGAAGAAAGTGTCAAGTATTTTTGAGCATTATTATCAATTTTTATCACAAAAATTTGCGGATATCTACTGCAAGTTTCTCTTCAAGGTTAATAAGGCGCTTTGCGATGTCCTTGCTGACTTCGTCTGCGGCTTCGTATTTGTTGAGATATTTGTTGAGTGATTTTACCCCCATGTTGCATCCGTCGGTCATTAAATCGGCGATTGTGTGGTCGGAATCATTCACTATGAGCATTATGTTCGTTTTAATCCAGCTCATACCTTTTGCCATGGGATTAGGCTCTTTTCCTTCATCTTCGTATTTTTCAAGTTGTGTCTCAATTTCTTTTTCAAGCTTAATGTGCTCGTCTCTGCAGGTTTCAAGTTTCTTTCCCAGCTCACTCGCCTTGATATATTGAGTAACATCACCGATTGAGCTTATCCCCATTTTTACTCCTGCATCACATTCGCGGAGTAGTTTTATTGTATCGTTTTCTACCATAATATCATCCCTTTCATATAGTTATTGTGTTCCTTATTTACAAAATTATTTATTTTATTTTTAACAAAAAAACTTGACAAAGCATATTCTTTACTGTATAATTTTTAAGTGTCCGTTCGGAGTTATCTGAATTGATACGAAATGTGGCCCGTTGGTCAAGCGGTTAAGACACCGCCCTTTCACGGCGGTAACACGAGTTCAAATCTCGTACGGGTCACCATCAGCCATTGGAGCATTGTCCGAACCTGCTCCAAATGGCTGAAAATTTGTTTTTTCTTCGTTATCGGTCTTGAAATACACAAAGTATTTCTTCGCCCTGCTGCCTTGAAAAACCTTAATTTTGAGCCATTTGGAGTTCAAAGAATTTTTTACTAACTGTTTTTCGGTGCAACAAGGCAAAAACGAAGCACATACTGTCGTATGTGCAAGGCTTTTAACACAGTTGCGATGAAAAACAGAACGTAAAAAACAGAGTTCGGATAATACTTCAATAGCTGAGGGCTTTTAGCTCAGTTGGTTAGAGCAACCGGCTCATAACCGGTCGGTCCGGGGTTCGAGTCCCTGAAGGCCCACCACGCAGATGCCACCCAATAGGGTGGCATTTTTGCGTGGTGAGATTTTTAGGGACTCGAACCCCGATGGGGGCAGCGAGCGTATAAAAAGCGATTGATAATCGTTTTTAGCGAAGCTGATGCGAGACGGGTACTGCAAACTTTGTTTGCGGTCGTCGAGCAGGGCAATCACAATGTGATTGCGTCCCTGAAGGCAACCTCGCTTTTCTTTTCCATCCCCCACTTGACAATCCCCCTTTTTTATAGTATGATTATTCATACCAATCATACTTTTGGAGGGTTTAATATGAACATACACGAAAATAAATTTGCATGGATGGTTAAAATAGGTGAAAAGGGGCAGTTTGTTATCCCCAAGGAAGCGCGGGATATGTTTGACCTTCAGCCCGGTGAAGAAATTTTAGTCCTTGGTGATAAAAACCGTGGCATTGCTATTCTTCCCAAAGAAAAACAGAAAGAATATATAGCACGCATCTTTTCAGAAATAGAGGAATAAGTTATGAGCAAAATTGTTTTCTTCGGAATCCCTGCACATGGTCACACCAACCCCACTTTAGAAGTTATCAGGGAACTTATTTCGCGCGGTCATCAGGTATGGTACTATTCATATAATATGTTGCGCGAAAAGATTGAATCTGTGGGAGCGACGTTTATTCCTTGCGATGATTATGACATGGAGAAAAAGCTTTCCCCAAAAGATGCCACACGCATTGGCAAGGATATGGCTTTCTCCATAAAAATATTGGTAGACACAACACTTGCACTTGATGACAAGGTGTGCTCCGATATGGAAAAGCTTAAACCTGATTGCATAGTAGCTGATTCTATGGCGCTATGGGGTAAAGTCGTTGCGGAAAAGCTCGGCATTCCTTTTGTTTCCTCTACAACTACCTTTGCATTTAACGAACATTCATCAAAGGTTATGAAACAGGGACTCGGTGATTTATTCAGAATGCTTTTTTCTATACCTAAAACTGCAAAAGAGGTTAAGCGATTGCAAAAAAAGGGATATCCCATAAAGAGTGTTCTTGACATTATAGGTAGCGATAACAATTCGCATACGATTGTATATACCTCGCCTGAATTTCAACCTTGCTCGGATACTTTTTCGGATAAATATGCCTTTGTAGGCCCGTCAATCCGCCCGTCCAAAAGCGAAATTGAAAAATCACGCGAGAAGCTGATATATATTTCAATGGGTACTGTCAACAATGATATGATGCCTTTTTACAAGGAATGCATATCAGCATTAGGCAGTACTGATTATCAGGTGATTATGTCTGTCGGTAATTTGGTATCCATTCAGGATTTTGGCAACCTACCAGAAAACATATCTGCCCTTTCCTATGTTGATCAGATTGCTGTACTTGAAAAAGCGGATGTGTTTGTATCTCACTGCGGAATGAACAGCGTCAGCGAAAGTTTGTATTTTGCCGTTCCGCTTGTTATGTTTCCGCAGACGCAGGAGCAAAAAGGTGTTTCGGAAAGAGTATTTCAGCTTTGCGCAGGGATAAAGCTTGAAAAAGGTGATTCTTCTTCCCTGCTTGGCGCAATAGATAAAATACTTTCCGATAGCACTTATAAAGAAAACGCAACCATTATTTCAAACGGCTTCAAATCCTGTCCAGGTGCAAAAGGCGCGGCGGACAAAATACTTGAAGTTTGTAATCAATAAAAAGAAGCGTGCCGCTTCACCCATTTCGCGTTCCAACCAGAACTCAAACAGACAAATGCCACTCGCGAAAAAATATGCAATTTCTTATACGATAAAAAAGAAGCGTGCCGCTTCACCCATTTCGCGTCCTGACCAGAATTTAAACAGACAAATGCCACTCGCGAAGAAATATGCAATTTCTTATATGGTAAAAAAATACCGCTTGCAAATGCAAGCGGTATTTATGTTTTTAATTATCTTATGCAAGTTCAGCGAAGTACTTAATTGTACGAACCATCTGGCTTGTGTAAGAGTTTTCGTTGTCATACCATGAAACAACCTGTACCTGGTAAAGGTCTTCACCGATAGGAGCAACCATTGTCTGTGTAGCATCGAAAAGTGAACCGTATGTGATACCAACGATATCTGAAGATACGATTTCGTCTTCGTTGTAACCGAATGAAGCACTTGCTGCTGCCTTCATAGCTGCGTTGATGCCTTCCTTAGTTACATCCTTACCCTTAACAACTGCTGTAAGGATTGTTGTTGAACCTGTGGGAACGGGAACACGCTGAGCAGCACCGATGAGCTTGCCGTTAAGTTCAGGAATTACAAGACCGATAGCCTTTGCAGCACCTGTTGAGTTAGGAACGATATTTACAGCGCCTGCACGTGCACGACGGAAATCGCCTTTTCTGTGAGGACCGTCAAGAATCATCTGGTCACCTGTGTAAGCATGGATTGTAGCCATGATACCGGACTGGATAGGAGCATAGTCGTTAAGAGCTTTTGCCATAGGTGCGAGACAGTTTGTTGTACAAGAAGCAGCAGAAATGATTTTGTCTTCTTTTGTGAGAGTGTTTTCATTTACGCTGAATACGATTGTGGGAAGGTCATTACCTGCAGGAGCAGAAATAACA
>JAZNLD010000114.1:0-1931 GCA_045578925.1 Clostridia bacterium | reverse complement strand
GGCTACGATCCGACTTCGAAGAGTTGGAAAAGCGACTGCATAGAACAGTCAAGGTGTATTGCGCCGAAAATCTCTCCTCCTCTGTTTGTGTGTTGGCGGATTATTTACATTCACTTGGCGAAATTCAGCTTGAACAAACAGCTCTCAGACAACTTGTTATGTTTGGGCAGTCTGTTAACGATAAATATAAAAAGCGCTATACCTATCTCGAACTAATGCGCGAAAATTCAAACAAATTTATTTTCAGACACAACCCTGACGTTCCGCTCGAATGTGTGCTTTTTGATGAAAAAGAAAAGCTTTTAGAAACTCTTGAAAAAAGCATTCAAGAGAAAAATAAAAACTCCTGGTGCCTCGTAGTCAAACATGAAGTAAGAACTTATGAGTCAGGCATCAAAAATTTTCATGAAGATAAGATTCTTTCAACTTTAGAAACAGTTCTTGATAATGAGTTTGGAGACTTTTTATTAGAACATTCTGTCAATACTTTCTTTTCTGGAGACGGCAAGGAAAAATCCAAGGAATCTATGGTTATAATAACAAGCGGCAGAAATCACTATAGTGATTTTCCGAAGCTTGGTGTAATGGTTAAGATAGAACCGATTACAAAGAAAATTATAAATGTTCACTACTGTGTTCTCTATCTTCCTGAAGAGCACTATACCCACCAAACTTTAGAAGAAGATTGTTGCTACATCAAAAAAATTCTTAACGGCGAAACAGATTCAAGATATAATACATTTTCCAGCGTTGTTGAGGATTTGGTTTGGAGCACAACTAATGATTTGTTGACCAGATAAATGTTGATAGCCGCCCTTTGAAGGGCGGCTATCTCTCTTTAAATATTTTCTAAAAAACACTTGCATTTTCACCGTATAGCGTGTATAATACAATGGTCAGCTGTGGAGAGATGGCTGAGTTGGTCTAAGGCGCACGACTGGAAATCGTGTAACGGTTAATCCCGTTCAAGGGTTCGAATCCCTTTCTCTCCGCCATAACAAAAACCGCTTAATATAGCCTCGATTGGCTTTGTTAAGCGGTTTTTTATGTTTTGCAAGTGTTTCAAAATAGTCCAGAATAGTCTGAAATAACACGGGGTAAGTAATCGGAAAGTAGTCAGAATCAATTTTCTTCTTAAGCTCCGCCTTATTCCAGCTTAATTTTCTCGTCCTCGCCCTGTCCTTACTTTCCTCAAGTGCTGTTTCTTTCATCGGAGCACGCTTACCGTAGAATATGAACTTATTTCCACCATCGCTCTTGGGGATATTGTAGAAGCTTTCATAAATATCATTTTCAAGAGCAAGCACCGCGCTGTCATATTCTTCACGTGTTTTGTATATACTCTCTTCTGTCGGAGATATTTCTTCACGGATTTCAATAATTCTCTCAAGTCGTTCCTGACTACCCATCATATTTTCGTCAAAAAGTTCCGGGTACTCGTTGCACAGCTCATTCCAGAGCACATCAAGGTCAGTTCCTTCATTTGCAAGAGTAACTTTCCCCATATTGTGTTTACGGAAATACTCATACCCGTCGGAGAAATCTGCTCTTTCGCTTTCAGGCACCGTTATCTTGACTTCTTTGATTCTGTCAAGAAGCGCACTATACTGCTCGTCAGTAACAGTTTCAGTAGCCTGCGCTATAACCTTCTGTGCGAGCGAATGTATTCTGTTTCTTACTCCCTCATCGCTTCTTGTATCCTTGCCGACCATATAATTATATAGCTCGGTAAGTTCGCTCTGAATTGCATTAACACTCATCTTGCTTCCGTAACCGCGTTTGAGGTCCTCTGCAGCCTTTCTTATTTCTGCAGTATTCTGCATAGCCTTTGAAAGAGCAAACTTTCCCATATTCTCAAACTGCGCACGAAGCTCGGCGTTTTCCCTCGCAAGGCTCTCCAGTTCTCCCCCTTCATATTCTGAAAGACGCGT
>JAZNLD010000113.1:0-3447 GCA_045578925.1 Clostridia bacterium | reverse complement strand
TAAGTTTTTCTATGACGCAAAGAAAATTCAAGAATAATACTGACGTATATTCGCAGAATTTTCTGCAGCAGCATTTAAAATTTACGTTTTAAAACCATATGTGGCACGACTCTCGTATGCTTAGAATGGTAAATCATCATCTGTACCCATAGGAGAAATAGGTTCGGGAAGCGAACCGAAGTCCATTGTCTGAGAGTAATCATCCCCAGCAGACTGAGAATCTCTTTTACTTTCAGCGAAATAAACCTGATTTACAACAACATCTGTTGCATAGCGCTTCTTACCGTCCTGATCATCCCAAGAGCGTGTCTGAAGACTTCCTTCAAGAGCAACCATACTGCCCTTTCTGAAGTACTTGGAAATAAACTCCGCAGTCTGTCTCCACGCAACGCAGTTGATGAAGTCTGCCTTACGCTCCTCGCCTGCACGGACGAAGTTACGGTCAACCGCGATAGAGAAACTGCAAGTGCTGATTCCCTGCGGTGTACTACGAAGTTCGGGGTCGCGAGTAAATCTGCCCATCAAAATAACTTTGTTAAGCATTTCTTACGCCTCCTTACGGATTGTGATAGTACGCATAACACCATCGGTGATTCCGTAAATTCTCTCAAGTTCCTTGGGGAATTCAGGATTTGATGCGAAGTTCACAAGAACATAGTAACCTTCTGTCTTGAAGTCGATAGGATAAGCAAGCTTTCTCTTACCCCATACGTCAACGCTTTCAACTGTTCCGTTATCAGCGATAAGCTTCTGGAACTTTTCAGAAAGGGCAGTAATCTTCTCCTCCTCAAGCGCAGCGTCAAGAACAAAAATGGTTTCATACTTGTTGATAATTTCAGCCATTTTCTACACCTCCTTTTGGACTTTGGCCCCGATACCTCGGAGCAAGGATATGCATTTTCTCATAAAAATGCCTTGTAATTATATAATGAAGACGAGCTTTTGTCAAGTATTTTTTCATTTTTCTAAAAATAGTTTTTTCCTAATATATATTGCGACATTTTTCTTTACAAAATATCAAATATATGGTAGTATAGAAATGATAAAGCACAAGTTGTGGTACTTGTGACAAAATTTAATATTTTTAGGAGTGATTAGTTTGGCAAAGACAAAAATCGAAGGCCCCATCTATGACGCTCGTGAGCTCGGTGGCGGCAGAATGGTTGTTCTCGGACTTCAGCATATGTTTGCTATGTTCGGTGCAACTGTACTTGTACCCCTTCTCACAGGACTCAGCGTTTCCGCGACTCTTCTTTTCGCAGGTCTGGGCACACTTTTGTTCCATTTCCTCACAAAGGGTAAGATTCCCGCATTCCTCGGTTCTTCATTTGCATTCCTCGGCGGTTACTTCACAATCGCTGAAACCTGTAAGAACGCAGGTATTGAAAACTTTTCTGCTTATGCAGGCGTAGGTGTTGCTTGTGCAGGTCTTCTTTATGTAATTCTTGCAGCACTTTTCAAAATTTTCGGTGCGAAGAAAGTTATGCGTTTCTTCCCCCCGATTGTAACAGGTCCTATCATCATTGCTATCGGTCTTATCCTTTCACAGTCTGCTATTGACAACTGTGCAGCTAACTGGTGGCTTGCACTTGTTGCTATTATCACAATCATCGTTTGCAACATCTGGGGTAAGGGTATGATTAAGATTGTTCCCATCCTCCTCGGCGTTGTTGTTTCTTATGCTGTAGCAGCTGTTACAAAGCAGGTTGATTTCACTGCAGTTAAGGAAGCAGCATGGATCGGTCTTCCCGTTGTCTGGGAAAACACAGCCCTTTCTCTTATTAAAGGTGCTGATGCATCGGTAGTTATTACTTCTATTATCTCAATTGTTCCTATCGCTATTGCTACAATCATCGAGCATATCGGTGACGTTTGTGCAATCAGCTCAACAGTTGACAAGAACTATGTTGAAGAGCCCGGTCTCCACAGAACACTTCTCGGTGACGGTCTTGCAACATCACTTGCAGCACTCTTCGGTGCTCCTGCAAACACAACATACGGCGAAAACACAGGCGTTCTTGCACTTACAAAGGTTTATGACCCCAAGGTTGTAAGACTTGCAGCATATTTTGCAATTCTCTTCTCATTCTCACCCAAGTTTGCAGCGCTTATCAACTCAATGCCCACAGCAGTTGTTGGCGGTGTATCACTCGTTCTTTACGGTATGATTTCCGCAGTCGGTGTAAGAAATGTTGTTGAGAATAAGGTTGACTTCACAAAATCAAGAAATGTTATCATCGCGGCTCTTATCCTTGTTCTTTCAATCGGTATCAAGTACTCACCTGTTTGCGGTGGTGCAATCACATTCCCCGTTGGCGGAATCAGCATCAGCCTCTCAGGTCTTGCAGTAGCAGCACTTGTTGGTATTATCCTCAACGCAGTCCTTCCCGGTAAGGATTACGAATTCGGTAAAGACCAGCAGGGCGATACATCAGTAAACTTCAAGGTTTGATAAAAACTCAAGAAATAAAAAAGGCGGAATACTTTCGTATTCCGCCTTTTTTTTGCGTAGTATTAACGGAAAAAATCAGTCTAAAACCAATTCATCCCTATGACCAACCAGCTAAAGCAGATGGCTTCTTTTTTTATTTGCAATATTTTACGAGAGAAATCAGATAGCTCTTACAACTTTTCCGCTTCTCAAGCAACGAGAGCAAACATGGATTGTCTTGGGAGAACCGTTAACAACAGCCTTTACAGTTTTGATGTTGGGCTTCCAAGCACGATTTGATCTTCTGTGAGAGTGACTTACCTTAATACCGAAAGTAACACCCTTACCGCATACATCACATTTAGCCATATCTATTTCCCTCCTTAGAGATTTCTTACAATTAGTACTTTTTTTCGTGCATAGGTTATTATAATAGATAAAAACAAAAAAAGCAAGCATTTTTTTTATTTTTTTCAAAATTCTTTATTTAAGTCATTGTCACCCATGAGTTTGCTTGATTTTTTCGGGCAAATATTGTATAATAAATATGATACTTTTTTAAGCACACGGGAGCCAAGCCCGTATGGTTTTAAGATGCCAATCTTGGCTAATACTTTGTAAAATCCCTTGAAAATACGAAAGTATTCCCTGCGGAATTTTACTTGTCTTAACCGAAAATTGTCTGTCTTAAAACTCTTCGACCTTAAATGCATAAAATTTAGTGCAATTTTTATGCGGAGGACGAGGATAGGCTGACGCCTTCTACGGACGACAAATGAAAAGTGTGCAAATTTTACAAATTTAAGGCATACGGGGCTTGGCTCCCGTGTGCTTAACCGAAAGAGAGTAGTCCGAACCTGCCTTAAACGGTGGATTTTCGGTATCTTTCGGCTTGTCATCCTTGTAAGGCACAAAGCCTTACTGCCTCTTCCGCACCAAAATCTACTCGAAATTTCATCCGTTTCAGGTCAATGGAATTTTTAGAGAGCAGATTTTTGATTTCGGAAGGCAAAAAC
>JAZNLD010000112.1:0-7305 GCA_045578925.1 Clostridia bacterium | reverse complement strand
AATTGCGGCAGGTGAAGTTGTAGAACGTCCTGCCAGTGTTATAAAAGAGCTGGTGGAAAACGCCATTGATGCAGGTGCTACAACAGTTACCGTTGAAATTAAAGACGGCGGTACTACATATATGCGCGTTGCCGATAACGGTAGCGGTATGGACAGCACCGACGCACGAAACGCTTTCCTGCGTCACGCCACAAGTAAGATAAAAAGCGAAACTGACCTTGAAAGTATAAACACACTCGGTTTCCGCGGAGAAGCACTTTGCTCAATTGCGGCGGTCAGCCGTACCGAGCTTTTTACCAAACAGAGAGCCGATGCCGAAGGCACTCGCGTCAGGGTTGAGGGCGGAGAGGAAACCGTGTTTGAGAGTACAGGATGCCCCGACGGAACAACAATCGTTGTGAAGGACCTTTTCTTTAACACTCCTGCACGAATGAAGTTCCTCAAAAAAGACAGTACCGAAGCGGCGGCTATCACCGATGTATGCAACAAGCAGGCGCTTTCGCATCCTGATGTTTCAATCCGTCTTATCCGCGACGGAAAGGATGTTTTATTCTCCCCCGGAGATAACACCCTTAAAAACGCGATTCACGCCGTTTACGGCAAAGATATTGCAAATAGTGTGACCGAGGTTGATTTTGAGAAAAACGGAATCCGCATCCACGGACTTACCGGCAAAAACAATCTGTCGCGTCCCAATCGTCTTATGCAGGTTTTCTTCATAAACGGGCGATTTATAATTAACAAAACACTCCTTACCGCGATTAGTGAGGCTTATAAGAATGAGCTTATGATCGGGCGATTCCCCGTTTGTGTGCTCAATGTTGATATAGACCCGTCGCTTGTCGATGTAAATGTGCACCCCAGTAAGACCGAGGTTAAGTTTTCTTCCGATCAGGAAATTTACGAGGCGTGCTATTGGGCGGTAAGAAACGCGATAACTTCATCCGCATCCGCGCGTGAGGTTATACAGAAAGCAAATAAAAGTGCATTTAAAATGCCCGTTACAATAAATAGCGGTGAGCAGATTTCGTTTGTAAAAAAAGAAGCTCCGAAAAAGAGTGCCTTTACCCCCTACACCCCTCCAAAAGAGGAGAAGACTATAGTAAAACCGCTTACCGTAAATCAGATTCGCGAGGAGGTTTCGCCATTTGGCGGAAAACTTCCCGTCCGCGGAATAGAAGGTGCGAATGATTCCCCTGCACCCGTAAAGGAAATTACTCCACCCGTAGCGGAAAAATCGCTTCCCTCGTTTGAGGAGGAGCTTCAGGAAGCAATTTCAATGGCGCAGGCACAACAAATACCCACACCGCAGTTTGATGTGAAAATTATCGGTCAGCTTTTCGGCACATATATTCTTGCCGAGGGTGACGGCGAATTTTTCCTGATGGATCAGCACGCCGCACACGAGCGAATCCGATATGAACAAATCCGCAAAAGCGGATACAAGGCCGATACACAGCTTCTTTTAATGCCGATAAGTGTAAATCTTACCCCCGCTGAAAAAGAGGTTGCGATGGAAAAACGTGATTTACTTCTTTCAATGGGGTTTGAGCTTGAGGAATTCGGTGCAAATGCCGTGGTACTCCGTTCACTCCCTGCAGATTGCCCGTTTGATCTTGGCGAGGGGCTTTTTATAGAGCTTCTTGAAATTATTTCAGGCGGAGAAAGCGGCAGTATTTCAGCCATGCTTGACAAAGCGGTTTACACAATCGCCTGCAAAAGCGCAATCAAGGCAAATCAGACGCTTACCCTTCCCGAACTTGAAAAGCTTTATGCCGAGGCTATGGCACTTGAAGGAATCACAACTTGTCCACACGGCAGACCAATCACAGTAAAACTCACCAAGTACCAGATTGAAAAAATGTTTGGCAGGTTAGGATAATAATGACTAAAAAAATACCGCTTGTAGTTGTTGCAGGAGCAACGGCATCGGGAAAGACATCGCTTTCCATTGAGCTTGCCAGAAAATTTGACGGTGAGGTTATCTCCTGTGACAGTATGCAGATTTACAAAAATCTTGATATAGGAACGGCAAAGCCTACGAAAGAGGAAATGGGTACTGTTCCCCACCACCTTCTTGACGTGGCTGACCCCTGGGAAGAATTCAGCGTTGAGCGTTACTGCACACTTGCACACGATGCGATAAGGGATGTTCACGCACGCGGAAAGCTTCCGATACTTGTCGGCGGAACGGGACTTTACCGCGACAACACTATCTATGCGACAAATTTTTCCGCGCCGAAAAGAGATGACGCTCTTTCGGATGAGCTTATGCGTTTTGCCGAGGAAAACGGAAACGAGGCGCTTTTTGAAATCTTGAAAAACGAAGACCCTGAAGAAGCAGAAAGACTTCATCCGAACGACCTTAAAAGAGTTGTCCGTGCTATTGAAACAAAACGCACGACAGGACTTTCCAGAAGCGAAATTGACAAAAAAAGCCGTCCTGATGAAAGTCCGTACAATTACATTTACCTTGCGATTGATATGCCACGCGATATGCTTTACGACCGCATCGGAAAGCGCGTTGACATAATGATTGAAGACGGACTTTTAGACGAGGTAAAAACATATATACTCCCCCGACTTTCTGAAATGACCACCGCCGCTATGGCGATTGGCTACCGCGAGGCTATTTGGTATTTCAAGGGGCTTTGCACATACGACGAAATGGTTGAACTTTTAAAGAGAAACACCCGTCGTTACGCAAAAAGGCAGCTTACGTGGATACGGAATAACCCCGACGCTGTTTTTATTGACTATAATAACTTTCTGCACGAAGCAGGAAAAATGATACAGGAGGTGCGCATAATTGAATAAGCATATCAAAATGGCTTTGTTTATAGCATTGCTTCTGGCGTTTGTAAGCACAATCAGTTACTGCAGCGCGCCTTACGATACGGAAACGGCAAATATGATTTCCATCCGTAAAACAGTTGACGGTGATGGCTACATCATCCGCAACGAAAATGTCGTGACACAGCCTTCAAAGGGAGTTTTTGACTCCTCTGTCGAAGACGGTGCGCGCATATACAAAGGCGGCACAGTCGGGATTTCAATAAGCGGTAACTACAGCGATGAGCTTGTGAAAGAGCTTGCAGAAGTTACAAACCGAATTGAAGAGGTCCGGAAATCAGGCAGTTTTGCAGATATATATTCATCGGATGAGGCAAGAGTTTTCTCCGCACTGCGCGACATTACCCGCGAAATCAGACTCAATGTACGCGCACAGAATTTTACTCTTGCATCGCAGAACTCAAAACAGCTCAAAACACTTTTAGAGAAAAAACAAGTTTCCGGAAACCGCGGTACTGCGCAGGAGCTTCTCTCAGAGCTTGAAAGCCAAAAGGCCGAGCTTGAATCACGGCTTGGAAGCATCCGAGAAAACATCATTGCAAGTTCTTCGGGGTATTTCTACACCTCGCTTGACGGGCTTGAGCAGAAGGTTTCGGAAAAAGACCTTTACAATATAACAACCTCCGACATAAGCGGATTTTCGGAAACACTCAAAAAGTTCAAAAGAACTCCCGATCAAGTCGGAAAAATCGTTGACACGTATTCGTGGTACCTTGTTGCAACCGTTCCGCGCGCAGATGCCGAGTGCCTGAAAAAAGGCGCACCGGTCACACTTTCAATTGACGAGGCACCTCCCCTCAGCGCAACTGTGGAGGCGGTAAATCACGACGAATTTGACACATCTGCCGTAGTTGTAAAATGCACGCGCGCACTTAGCGGAATCTACGAAAAACGAGATGTCAGCTTTGAAATATGCTACGAGGAGCATAGCGGACTTTTCGTTCCCGCTGCTGCAATGCGTATCATAGACGATGTAACAGGTGTATATGTCATAAACCAGAACGAAACAGTTTCATTCCGCGCGATTGACATTCTCACACAGGAGGATGACTACCTTATCGTAAGAAGGTCGTATACTCCCCCTGCCGATGTTAAATATTCCGCGCTTAAAATCTATGATAATGTTTTAGTAAATCCCGAGGTGGTGAGAAAAGGTGAGCTTGAAAAATAATCTTGTTGACATTCATAACAAAATCGAGGAAGCCGCAAAAAGAGCAGGCAGGAATAAAGAGGATGTAACGCTTATCTGCGTATCCAAAACGATTGATGCCGAAATCATTCAGGAAGCCGCTGACCTTGGCGAAAAAATCTTCGGCGAAAATCGCCCGCAGGAGCTTCGCGACAAGTTTGATAAGGTAAACGGCGCAACCTGGCACCTCATCGGCCATCTGCAGACAAACAAGGTGAAATATGTTGTCGGTAAGGCCGACCTTATACATTCGGTTGACTCCTTTTATCTTGCCGAGGCAATAAACGAAAAAGCAGGTAAGGAAGGTATTTGTCAGGATATTCTTTTAGAGGTCAATATTTCAGGCGAAGAAAGCAAATATGGTTTGACAACTGCCGAAATCCCTAATATAATTAAAGAGATAAAGACTCTTGAAAACCTTAATTTCAAGGGCTTTATGACAATGGCTCCGCTTGATGCTCCGGAAAATGAGATTAGAAGCATTTTCAAAGAAGCACACGCCCTTTTTGAAAGCTATAAAAATGACGGTGCCGAGATTCTCTCAATGGGTATGTCAAAGGATTTTGAAATAGCCATTGAGGAAGGTGCAACCCATGTAAGAGTGGGCAGCGCAATATTCAAACGATAAAAATCACATCATATATAAATTTAGGAGGATTTTATTATGTCTATACTTGACAAAATCAGCGATCTCGTATTTGGTCCCGAAGATGATGCAGAGGTGGATTTCGCCCCTGCCGTAGATGACCCTGTTTTTGAAGCTCCCAAGACATCTTCAGCAAAGAAGTCAAAGGTTGTTTCAATCGCAGCTACAACACAGATGAAGGTTGTGGTAGTTTCTATCGAAAGATTCGACGAAACAAGAGAAATTGTAGACCACCTTCGCAACAAGAAGCCCGTTGTTCTTAACCTTGAAAAGCTTGATAAGGATGTTTCAAGACGCGTTATCGACATCATCAGCGGTGCATCATACGCTCTCGGCGGAAGCACACAGAAGGTTGCAAAGGGTATTCTTCTCGTAGCACCCTACAATGTTGATATTATGGCAGATGTCCGTGACGAAATCGAAAACGGCTCATTCTTTCCATGGGAAGAATAAGTAAGGATTCATTCACCTACGCTCTCGACAGCCGTCACAAGGTTATATTTGACCATATATTTGATATGGCAACTGCATGCGACAGGCATTACTGCGCCACTTATGGCGATTTTCTGTCCGAAAACAGTATTGCCGAGCTTCTTAAAAGAGAGCAGTTTCTGCCCTTATCTCCTGTTCTTTTCGGCGGATTTGACGATGCCGAAAGGAAAATGGTCGCATTCATCCCCGAAGATATTACGCCCGAATTTCCGATAAGCGTGGTAAAGTTTTCTTCCCCGCGTATAAAGACTCTTTCCCATCGCGACTTTCTGGGAAGCATATTGGGACTTGGTATAAAGCGCGAAAAATGCGGCGACATTATTATAAAAGAGGACGAGGCATACGCATTTCTTGCTGAAAATATTGCAACCTATGTTGCAAACAATATCACAAAAATAGGGCGCGAGGGCGTGAAGGCTGAAATTGCCGATGTGTCACAGCTTGAGCTTCCTGAAAAAACTTTCCGCGAAATCAAGGGGACGGTTTCTTCGTTGCGCCTTGATGCGATTATTACGCTTTTTGGCGGATGCGGTCGCGGTAAGGCTGGTGACTTTATTTCAGCGGGACTTGTTTTTGTAAATGGTATCTGTGCCACGAAAAATGATATGCACTTAAAGGACGGCGATACCCTTTCCATGCGTGGAAAGGGTAAAGCCACTCTCCAGGTGGGCGGCACAAGTAAAAAGGACAGAATTTTTATAACTCTTAACGTCTGGAGTTAAAAGTATGATTTATATTATAACTGCAATTTTAATCGTACTGTTTGACCAGATAACAAAAATCCTGACGGTGAAAAACTTTTCCCTCGGCGAAGTGAAAGAGATTATTCCTCATATTTTAAGTTTTACTTATATAAAAAATGAGGGAGCCGCTTTCGGTATACTTCAGGGGGCAAGGGTTTTTTTCATCGTGCTTACGATTATTGTTCTGCTCGGTGCGATATATTACATTATCAAAATGCGCCCCACATCACGCCTTGAAAAATGGGCGCTGTGCTTTGTCGCAGGTGGCGCTGTGGGGAATTTCATTGACCGCGCAATTTTAGGCTTTGTGCGTGATTTCATTATGGTGGAATTTATTGATTTCCCCGTTTTCAACATCGCAGACTGCTTTGTCTGCATCGGTGCAGGATTATATATTCTGTACGCATTCCTTGATATGAAAAAAGGAAAGAACGCAAATGAATGAAACAGTAACCTTAACGGCGGATAAAACCGCCCGCTGTGATGTATATTTAGCTGAAAATATGCCCGACTTGTCGCGAAGCTTCCTTAAAAAGCTTTTTGACAGCGGCGATATACTTGTAAACGGCAAGAGTATTCGCGCATCGTATAAATTAAAAGAGGGCGACACGATTTCCCTTACGGTGCCCGAAGCGAAAAAACTCGATGTTGAGGCGCAGGATATTCCGCTTGATATTATCTATGAGGACAGCGATGTGCTCGTTATAAACAAGGAGCGCGGGATGGTTGTTCACCCCGCCGCAGGAAATGAGGATTCTACCCTCGTAAATGCGCTGATGCACCATTGCGGTGATAATCTTTCGGGAATTAACGGAGTTCTCCGCCCCGGAATAGTGCATAGAATTGATAAAGATACGACAGGACTCTTGGCAGTAGCTAAAAATGATAAGGCTCATCAGTCCTTAACCGATCAGCTTTCAGACAGAAGTCTGTCGCGTACATATTTTGCAATCGTACACGGCAATATAAAGGAAGATAATTTAACTGTCAACGCACCCATCGCACGCGATACAAAAGACCGCAAAAAAATGGCAATCGCACATAAGGATGGCCGCGAGGCAGTTACACATATAACAGTTTTAGAGCGATTTGGCAAGTACACCCTTATCCGTTGCAAGCTTGAAACGGGGCGTACTCATCAGATTCGCGTCCATGTAAAATCTATCGGGCATCCCATATTGGGTGACAAAACCTACGGACTTAAGAAAGAGGAGTTTTCGCTCGTCGGACAGCTTCTTCACGCAGGGGAAATCGGTTTTATCCACCCCGCAACAGGCGAAATGGTATGTTTCTCCGCCCCGCTTCCCGATGATTTTAGCGAAACACTTGAAAAGATAAGACTTAAATATAGTTAATAATCTATCCCATCAGTTAATTAGGGG
>JAZNLD010000111.1:0-6123 GCA_045578925.1 Clostridia bacterium | reverse complement strand
ATCTTAGCCTTGTATTCAGCCTTGAACTGTTCAGCAAGAGTCTTAAGATCTTCAGCTGTAAGGTCGATATCGTTTGAAACGCCCTTAGCTTCCTTCATTTCGTCGATAAGCTGTTCAAAGTACTTCTTACCAACTTCCATAACTACGTCAGAATACATCTGGATGAATCTTCTGTAGCAGTCATAAGCCCATCTGGGGTTACCACTCTTTTCAGCCATAGCTTCAACAACATCTTCGTTAAGACCGAGGTTGAGGATAGTATCCATCATACCGGGCATAGAAGCTCTTGCACCACTACGAACTGATACGAGAAGGGGGTTTTCCTTGTCGCCGAACTTCTTACCGCAGATTTCTTCCATCTTTCCGATGTATTCGATAATCTGAGCCTGAATTTCGTCATTGATTTTGCGACCGTCCTCATAGTACTGAGTACAAGCCTCTGTTGTAATTGTGAAACCCTGAGGAACAGGAAGACCGATAGCAGTCATTTCTGCAAGGTTAGCACCCTTACCACCAAGAAGGTTTCTCATTGTAGCGTTACCTTCTTTGAAGAGATAGACAAACTTTGTCATATTGGTTTACCTCCTAAAATATTATAAAAATTTATTTGCTTTTTTAATGCGCATATTATTATACACCATATTTGAATGAAAAGCCAGCCTTTTTTTGAAAAAACTGCAAAATTATCACAAATTTTTAATAATAGAGTGTAAATAGTCAAGAGAATTAGGCAAATTCCCCAAATGATAGCGTAAAAACGGCTCTGTAACAGCTGAAATCGAGGAAGAAACTGAATTGTCGCAATTGCAGAAAAGCGCATCTTTGAGCGTGCTTTCCGTGATGTATTTTGCAAGTTGAATCTGTGCCTTGTTAAGACTTATGGAATCAGGCGTTTTATGTTCCGCACACCTTACCTCACCTTCGGATACAGAGAAAAACCCTCCGACCTCGCCACAGGGACATTCATATTCAAATTCAGGAACAATTCCGCAAAGCTCCATTATCTTGAATTCAAATACTGCTTTGATAAGAGGAGCGCAGTCAGGCCTTTTGCACAAAACATATAGCGTGTTTAAAAGAAGCCTTACTTCTTCATCAGCCGCAATGCCGTTTTGTACGCACATCCCTGCAAGAGAAGCAAAATAAGCGCCGTACGACAAAAGTACCACATCCTCGGACAGAGTGCGAAAACTTTCGTTTAGCTCGGCGCTTATGAGTGTGTAAAATCCGTCTTTTACTTTTTTTAAAACAAAAGAAGAGTAGCAAAGCGGCGCACAAGCGCTTTTGCTCTTGTGCTTAAGGCTCATTAAACCCTTGGCAAGAACGGTTATTTTACCCTCATCGTGTGAAAGAAGGGTAAGCATCTTATCGTTCTCACCGCTTTTTGCTGCTTTTATGACTATTGCATTGAGTTTTATTGTGTCGTCTGACATTTTCCACTTTCCTTTTGTTTTTCGTGTCTTTTGTATTTAAGATAAATATCTATGCTTCCTGTAGTTGTGAACATATCCCACATAATACTTTTTGTGCGTGCCAATTTAATCACCTCAAAAGTATTATGTGAGTTTATTTTTTTATAATAACTTGTAAATTTTACTTTGTATAGCCAAGCTCTTTGAGAACAGAACCCTTGTTGCGCCAATCTTCACGCACCTTTACCCACAATTCAAGATAAACCTGTGTATCAAGCAGTTTTTCGATATCTGCTCTTGCATACGAACCGATGCGCTTTATAGCTTCACCGCGCTTGCCGATAATAATCGGCTTGTGACTTTCCTTTTCGCAATAAATGACAGCCTTGATTTTTGTGACATCATCGCTTTCATCCATTGACTCAATTTCAACTGCAGTTCCGTGGGGGATTTCGCGGTCAAAAAGACGCAGGATTTTCTCGCGGATAATTTCTGCAGACATTTCACGAACCGTGCTGTCGGCATAAATTTCGGTATCGTAAAAAGGCTCACCCTCGTCAAAATACTTTAAAATTTCTTCTCTTATAGCGTCAACACCGTCTTTTTTTAGCGCGCTTATGGGAATTATTGCCGCGAATTCTCCCTCTTCGGAAAATGCCTGAATCTGAGGAAGAATAATATCCTTTTCAACTGTATCAGCCTTGTTTATTGCAAGGATAAGCGGGATTTTTTTGTTGTTCGCATTTTTTATAATGTTTCTTTCAAGGTCATAGATGTCACGACCTGCCTCAACAACGAGAATAGCAACATCAACATCGGCAAGAGAGCTTCCGGCAGTTGTATTCATATATTCGCCAAGCTTTGTTCTTGGCGTATGCATACCGGGAGTATCAACAAAAACTATCTGATAATTATCACCGTTATCAATAGCAGCAAGATTTGTTCTTGTTGTCTGCGGTTTGTTTGAAACAATAGCCGCCTTTTCTCCGATGAATGCGTTTGTAAGGGTTGATTTACCAACATTTGGTCTGCCGACAATAGCGGCAAAACCTGACTTAAAATTACTCATTAGTTGTATTTCCTTTCATAGAAAACTTCACTTGCGAGAGGTTTATCTGTGTAAATCCATAATATCCATAATTTCTTTTTCGCGAGCACGCATAACTGATGTGAAAGGCTCTTCCATATGGTCAAAACCGAGAAGATGAAGCGTGCTGTGAACAGTTAAAAATCCGATTTCACGCTCGATTGAGTGCCCGTATTCTTCAGCCTGTGCCTTTGCTCTTTCAAGAGAAAGAACAATATCTCCAAGGAGAAGAAGCTCGCCGTCATAATCACCGCTTTCCTCAATCATTACACCATCTTCGTCAAATTCAAGAATAGGGAAGCTGAGTACATCGGTGGGGGAATCGATGTCGCGAGTTTCCTTGTTGATTTCGTGGATACCTTCGTCATCTGTGATGAGAATGCTTACTTCAAAATCAGTTTCATCGTCACCACTTACTGCCTGAAGTGTAGTTGCTACTGCTTTCTGCATAATTTCTTCAAACTCGGTAGTGAAAGGGATTTTATCCTGTTCGTTTTCAATAATAAACTGTATCATATTTTTTCTCCTTATTCGTACTTGATGCGATCGTGAAAATAACCGCCAAGAGTTTTTGTAATAACTTTTATAACTGTTTCAAGCTCTTCAAATGTCATATCACACTGAGAGAACTGCCCTGCATTGACTCTGTCTGTTGCAATCTTGCGCACCATAGATTCAATTTTACCTTCAGTTTTTTCCTCTATGCTTCTTACCGCCGCTTCGCAAGAATCTGCAAGCATGACTATAGCGGCTTCTTTTGTCTGCGGAACGGGTCCGGGATATGTGAACTTTGATTCATCAATTTCGCCTCCCAGCTCTTTTGCGCGAATAAGGAAATATCCCGTTGTGGATTTTCCGTGATGTTGTGCGATTATGTCAATCACGCTTTGCGGCAGACGGTTTTTAGTTGCAATTTCAACGCCGTCTGACACATGGTTTAGTATGATTGACGAGCTCTCCTCGGGAGTAAGTGTATCATGAATGTTTTTATCGTACTGATTTTCCTTGAAATAAAGCGGGTGTCGGAGCTTGCCTATATCGTGGTAATACGCACCCACGCGCGCCAAAAGAGAGTCAGCATGAATACTGCGCGCGGCAATTTCTGAAATATTGGCAACGGTCAATGAATGATGATATGTGCCGGGAGCTTCGACGAGAAGCTTTTTCAGAAGCTTGTTTTCAGGGTTTGAAAGGTCGCTGAGCTTCATTGGTGTGGTTGCATTGAAAATCCACTCAACAAGCGGAAGCGATCCGATAGTGAAAAGTCCTGAAAGGAAACCGCCCATAAATCCTTTTGCAAACGATGTGAATGCGGAAAATGCACTGCTTGATTCAATAAGTGACATTGAGCAGAAGGCAAGTCCGTAGAAAAGTGAAGATATAATCGACGCGGGAAGAAGATGGTTTCTTCTTTTTACTGTTGCAAAGCAAAAAGATGTGAGCGTGCCCGCAACGATGAGTGATACGGCATAGCTCCAATTAGCTTCAAATGCTATTGCACAGAAAATGGAGAGTGCCAGGTTAGTAATTATTGATAATTGAGCCGTAGCAAAAATTGACACAATTCCGGGGAAAAGACCAATCGGAAGAAGTGGCATAAGATTTGCAGGAATAAGCTTTGAACCATAAAAAACCATTACTGTTACAACTAATCCGGCAAGAGACGCTACGGGAATTGAATGTGGAGATCTCTTTTCCTGTTTTACATAGAAAAGAGCAATAATTATATAGAAAATAATTATAAGCAATATGACGCCGAATATGTAGGAAAGGGAAATAGGATTAGTTCCCTTTAAAAGTCCGAGCTGTTTTAACATTTCAAGCTGTGACGCAGAAACAAGCTCGCCCTTTCGTACTATAATTCTGCCTTTTTCGTATACGATTTCAGAAACCGAATCTGCAGCGGCCTGCCTCCTGCGCAAGGTTTCTTCTTTATCAAGATCAAGATTTTTGGTAATTACAAGTGCTGCAATTTCAGCCATTGCGCTTTTTTCTGCCGAAGAAAGATCAAGCGCTTCTATTTTTTCTTTACATACGGCATTTGCAGCAGCTACATCAGAGACTCCTTCTGTCATAACAAAATCTACGATTTCACTTGTTTTTCGTAATGTATTGAATTCATCAGGCTTTGCGCTTATAACGGTGAGAGCAACCTTGTCGGGAACATCAAGCTTTGACTGTGCCTGTAAAAAAGCCTGCGCCGCGGCAATGCTTTTTTCTTCATCCTCACGTAGTGCAGTCGCAACTGCAAAAAACTCGGAAATATTCTCAACAGCACTAAGCCTCTTGTCATCGTTTACCACATAGACATCTTCAACGCTTTTTCGTGCAGCTTCACGGTTTGCATTAGTAGTGAAAGTGTCGACAACTGCACGGGGAGCGTAAATATCTTCAGGAGATACATCGCCCGTGACAAGCTCAACTTGTCCCGATTTACTTGAAAAAAGAACTACAAGGATAATAAGTATTATTGAAACCCCGGCAATTATGGTATGCAGAGGATTCCTGAAAAAAGATTTTTTCATAATTCAATCAGTCCTTTGTTAAGATTTTCTCTCGAATTTCTCATACGCGGCGATAATCCTTTGAACAAGAGGATGACGAACAACGTCCTTGTCAGAAAGATATGAAAAATCAAGTCCGTCAATATTTTTAAGAACTTTTGCCGCGTCTTTAAGACCGCTTCGTTTTCCGTCGGGCAAATCTATCTGCGTGATGTCGCCTGTAATAACAGCCTTTGAACCGAAGCCGATACGGGTAAGAAACATCTTCATCTGTTCGGGTGTGGTGTTCTGTGCTTCGTCAAGGATAATGAATGCATCATCAAGCGTTCTACCGCGCATATATGCAAGCGGAGCTATCTCAATAACACCGCGTTCAAGATATTTCTGGTAATTTTCCATACCAAGCATATCACCGAGCGCATCGTAAAGAGGTCTTAAATACGGGTCAACCTTCATCTGCAAATCGCCGGGAAGGAAGCCGAGCTTTTCGCCTGCTTCAACGGCGGGGCGGGTGAGGATAATTCTCGACACTTCTTTTCTGCGGAAGGCGTCTACTGCCATTGCAACGGCAAGGTATGTTTTACCGGTACCTGCAGGGCCGATTGCAATGACAACTGTGTTATCACGGATTTTCTGGATATAGTTTTTCTGCCCGTGAGTTTTGCATTTTACACTTTTACCCTTTGCAGTAATGCAGATATAATCGCCCTTTGCAGGAGGGACATAATCAATATCCTCTTTTACCGCAAATATCGCGTAGCGTATATTCTGTTCGGTAAGCGTTTCGCCCGCCTCAATTTCATCAATAAGCCTTAAAAGAACATTTGCAGTTTTGTCGCAATTGTCGCCAATGATTTTAACTGAAGTATCTTTATTTGTGATTTTGACATCCATTTCGCGCTCAATAAGTTTTACGTTGGCATCAAAACTGCCAAAAAGCGCCATTACGGTATCTGTGCTTTTGACTTCAAGAACTCTCTCCATCTGTTTCTCCTTCTGAATTTACGATCTTTATCGGAATTTCTTTATCGGTTTCAACGCGGCAATCCACGTTAAGTACTACTGTAACATCATTTTCGTTTTCAATGATTTTCTCATCTGAACTTATAATCTCCATACC
>JAZNLD010000110.1:0-3903 GCA_045578925.1 Clostridia bacterium | reverse complement strand
AATAGTATTTAAAACGTATATAGAGCTTCACAAAAGATGTTTTGGTAGGAATTCGTTTTGACGGATTCCTGCTCTTTTTACACATTAAAGTTACGGACAAACTTCACCTTCGTAGTATCTTTATACAACTTTGGCTCAGTTTGTCCGTTCTGCATCAAAATCAGTGCGCCTTTTTTATTTCTGATTTCGCGCAGAACACTTTAATGAAAATAGTATTTAAAACGTATATAGAGCTTCACAAAAGATGTTTTGGTAGGAATTCGTTTTGACGGATTCCTGCTCTTTTTACACATTAAAGTTACAAAAAAACAAGGTGTAGCAAACGCTACACCTTGTTTAATTATTGATTATTCTTCGTCTTCTTCCTCAACTTCTTCATCGAGGTCTTCATCTTCTTCATAGTCATCATATTCTTCGTCATCTTCGTAATCGTCATCGTCTTCATCATCCTCACCCTTTTTAAGGAGAAGTGATGCTACGATAAGAATACATACAATAATAATGATAACAAGAATTGCGATAAGAAGCCCCTTCATAAAGCCGCCTGATTTTTCCTTTTTCTTAGGAGCAGCTTCTTTTTCTTCTTTAGCTGTTTCTTCGTCATTCTCTGCAGGCTGCACTTCAGGTTGCTGAGTCATTTCCTCATTTTCGGCGATAATCTGGTTTGCTTCTGCAAGCTCTCTCTTCTTTTCTTCCAATTCGCCTTTAATGGTCGCAATCTCTGTTTCAAGTTTTGTTATTTCAATTTCAGCCTCACGCTCTATCTGGCTGATTTTCAGGTTAGCTTCCTGAGTCTGTTTATTTGAAGAAATCGCTCTTCCGCACAAAATACCGATAAGAAGGCAGAGCACACCAAGCACCAATGCCGCAGATACGGTAATCTTTCTTACTTTCTTTTTCAACGGAGTAACGCTTCTGTAATTATTAAGTTCCATATGTATCCCCCCATGTGTTATTCTTTTCTTATTCTATTGTAACACAAAAAATAACATCTTACAAGAAAAAAATACGAAATTTCGTCATTATTTTTACGAACTTAAAAAATGTATGGAACTTTTAGCATATTGTGCTTCAGATATTTCCGAAGTAAGCATCTATCCCGTTTGCAATGCCTGTTGCAAGCTTTTTCTGATAAGATGTATCACAAAGCAACCTATCCTCCTCGGGATTAGACATAAATCCCATTTCTACAATGGTTACAGGAACACGACACCAGTTAATTCCGCTCATCGTATCTGTTTCTGAAACGCCAAGGTTTTTTGCACCTGTTTCGATGCACAAGCTGTTTATTATCTGCTCTGAAAGAGCACGGCTTGATGCGTACAAATCTCCGCAATACTGATTCTGAGAGGTCTGACACATAGTAAGCGCGCCCGTTACAGTACTAATTTCCGAGCCGTTACAATGTATGCGGATAAATGCATCTGCACCTGCGTCGTTTGCAATCATCGCTCTTTGCGAATTACTGATATCAACATCGTTACTGCTTCGTATCATAATAACATCGTAGCCCCTGCTTCTGAGTTCCTTCTCAAGAATCAGCGACACTTCCAGATTAACCTGATATTCCGGTATTTCTGTTGCAACTCCCGCTGTTCCGCTGGCTACTTTAGCCTTGGTCTGTGACGATCCGGGCGCTATCGGTTCCTGTTCAGAGTTCCCCTTTTGCTGATGCCCTGCATCTATAACGACCAACTTTTTTTCGCTGATTTCTTCCGAAGGTTTCTTCTCATTTTCTTTTTGAGTTTCTTTTAAAAGGGGTTCCTTCTTCTCAACATCGGGAACTTTTTCTGCAGTCTGTTCTCCCTGTTTTTCCGACGATGTGGTTTTTTCGTTTTCCTTTATAACAACAGTATAATTCTGCGATAAAATAATTGTACAGACTACACCTGCAAGAAAACCTATAATAAGCGATAAAGCTATAACAACAGCTATTCCGCGCCTTTTTCTTTTTTGTTTTTTATCTTGTGAATTCATAACTTTATTCCAAACTCTTTATAAGCTGAATGTTGTATTTTTCAATTTCGTTCAGATAACCCTCATTGAAGTTAGAATCAGGCACATACCACAACTTTGATGAGAAATAATCCTTGTATTTCTGTTTTGAGAATATGTACCCGTTACGTGCATAAATCTCGTTACGAATCAGTGCAAGAGTGTTTGAAGAATATCCGTAAAGTTCGCTTGTGGTAAGTCTTCTTATACTGCTGTCGGGAATTATAAATGTGTTATCCCCTTTATAATGCTTGTAATAATAATTCTCGTCATACTTGGGAACAGTAACCACTTGCACCTGAGTTGTTTCAGTCTTCACTTCCTCGGGTTTCTTTGACGTGATGTATTCTTTTATATAATTAGCATTTTCACGCTCAATATCGCTCAAATCATTTTCTGAAAAAGAAGGGTTGGGCGTATACCATCCCTGAGCATTAAAATATTTCTCAAAATTTGTGTCAGAATAAATTTTTCCGTGTCTTGCAAAAATTTCTTCGTAAGCATATTTAAGCTCTGTATCGTTTAATTTTGACAAGTCAATCTCGGTAATAACCTGAGTGTCGGATGCAAGGATATATGTGCCTTCAGCAACCTCATTTACCGAGTTTTTGTTTGTGATTGTAATGGTAGAGCAACCTGCTGTTATCAACATAGTAACAACACTTGCCAATGCCAAAAATTTTTTCATGATCTTTTTCCCCTCTCAACGATATAATTTATCTAATTATACCACAATCTTCCAATAATGTAAATATGACGACAAAGAAAAAACTAAAACCAAACTCTCAGGCTTCGAATCCAGCCGCCTAAATAAAAAATCACCTACGACAAAAGTCGTAAGTGATTTTTTGGTAGCCGAACTAGGATTCGAACCCAGACATACAGAGTCAGAGTCTGCTGTGCTACCCTTACACAATTCGGCTATAGCGATATTTATTTTTCAAATGCTACCCGTATAATATACATCATTTGATTTTGTTTGTCAACTGTTTTTTTTAATTTTTTTGAAACTTTTTCTATTCTTTCCAATAAGTCAAATTTTATTATTTTTTCTTTAGCACTTGACATCATTACCTATATAATAGTAAAATAAAGTGATATTGTATGTAATAATGGGAATATTGTAATCATCAAAGAAAGGAATGATTTTTGTGGCAATTACTGCACCAAGAGGTACTGCAGATATACTTGCACCCGACATTCTTAAATGGAAATATATTGAAAAGAAAATATCCGAGATAAGTTCTCGTTTCGGATACAGCGAAATCCGTACACCCGTGTTTGAACATACTGAACTTTTTGAACGCGGTGTCGGAGACACTACTGATGTTGTACAGAAAGAGATGTACACATTCAACGACAAGGGCGGAAGAAGTATTACACTTCGCCCTGAGGGTACTGCCTCCGTTGCGAGAGCGTTTCTGGAGCATAACATTTATGCACAGCCTCTCCCCGCAAAGCTTTGCTATAACATAACCTGTTACCGTTATGAAAAGCCTCAGGCAGGAAGACTTCGTGAGTTCCACCAGTTCGGGGCTGAATGTTACGGTACAAGCGACCCGTCAGTTGATGCAGAAGTTATTTCACTTGCAAAAACAGTTCTTAATGAACTCGGTATAGAAAAGCTTACACTCAACATCAACTCTATCGGTTGCCCCACTTGCCGTGCCAGGTATAATGAAGAACTTAAAAATTATTTCCGTCCGTATATTGAGGACGGCACTCTCTGCGGAACATGCCGTGAGAGATTTGATAAGAACCCACTTCGTATTCTCGACTGTAAGAGTCCTGTGTGTGGCGAAATTGCTGCAAAAGCTCCCGTGCTTCTTGATTATATTTGCGACGAGTGTCGCGACCACTTTGAAGAAGTTAAAAAGCACCTTGAAGCAATGGATATTGAATATACTG
>JAZNLD010000109.1:0-3508 GCA_045578925.1 Clostridia bacterium | reverse complement strand
TTTTTCATTTTTCCACTACCTTTCCAAATAGACTTTCTTTAGAATATTATACAGCAACTTTTCATTAAGGTAAACATAAAAGCGAGAAAGAAAACAAATAAAGACCTCTCAAAAGAGAGGTCTCAGACTGTCGAAAAAGTCGGTCAAACGCAAGCAAAATTAAATATATGAAATTTTTGTAGGGTTTAGCGATTCTAAACCAACCGACAAAAATAAAATAGTTTTTATTAATCAAGCGAATATAAAAGCCCTAAAAACCATAGTTTTAGGGCTTTTTGCTTGCTTCTGTCCAAGACAATCTCTATCGTACCCTCGTACGCCGACGAGCTTGTCTTGAACAGATTTACCTTTCTTTTTCCTCGTCTGCCAGCGTGTCGATAGGTTTATTGACACGCTGAGATCTCTCAAAAGAGAGGTCTTACGTTAACTTATGAACATTGCGTCTCCAAAACTGAAAAATCGATATTCTTCGCGCACTGCGTGTTCATATGCAGTCAGGATATTTTCCTTTCCCGCAAGCGCACTTACAAGCATTACCAACGTAGATTTTGGCAGATGGAAATTTGTTATAAGCGCGTCTGTCATTTTGAATTCATATCCTGGATAGATAAAAATATCGGTTTCCCCACTTTTAGCTTGAAGAATTCCGTTTTCCGTAGCGCTTTCAATTGTGCGGCAACTCGTCGTGCCGACACAGATTACTCTTCCGCCGTTTGCTTTTGTTCTGTTTACAATATCCGCAGTCTCTTCAGAAACAATATAATATTCCGAATGCATCTTGTGCTCTTTAACATCGGTTACTTTAACGGGTCTGAATGTTCCAAGTCCTACATGAAGCGTTAAAAATGCAAGTTCAACGCCCATTTCCCTGATTTTTTCAAGAAGTTCATTTGTAAAATGAAGCCCTGCCGTGGGAGCCGCTGCACTTCCGTCGTTTTTGGAATAAACGGTCTGGTAGCGCTCTTTATCCTGCAGTTTTTCTTTTATATAATGCGGAAGGGGCATTTCCCCAAGCTCCTCAAGAACATTCTCGAAAAGTCCATCGTAAGTAAATCTTACGCGTCTGTTTCCGCCTTCAAGAATATCCACAACTTCTGCACAAAGTTTTCCGCCACCAAATTCAAATTCAGCACCTAATTTCGCCTTTCTTCCGGGTTTCAAGGCCACTTCCCATTCATCAGTTGAAAAACGATGAAGAAGCAAAAACTCTATTGCTCCACCGCTTCCTTTTTTTGAGCCATAAAGACGCGCCGGAATCACTCGAGTGTCATTAAGAACAAGACAATCACCTTTTTTCAAAAAGTTTTCAATATTTTTGAAGAATTCGTCCTTGTATTCTCCCGTTTTTTTATCCAGAAGAAGAAGTCGTGACGCTGTTCTGTCCTGAAGTGGAGTCTGCGCTATACGCTCTTCCGGTAAATAATAATCAAATTCCTCTGTGTTCATTTCTTACTCCAATACTAATCCTGTAAAATAATATTTTAATATCTGATCATATGTGAAGCCGTTCTCCGCCATTCCACGTGCTCCCCACTGACTCATTCCCACGCCATGACCATATCCACCACCGTTAATAGTGTAGCTGTCGGCGTTAGTTGCAGTCACTGAAACATTTTTTATGGTATAGTCACCCATTATAGCCGCAAAACCACCAACCCCACTTATTCCTTTTGCTGAAACAGCATAAAGGGGGGCTTGTGCGTTTCCTGAAACAGTTGAAACACTTGATCCACCGTTTGGCACAATAGTGAATTTCTGGCTGTAAAGGCCAAGAACTGTACGGCATTTTTCTCTCAAAATGGATTGACTGCCTTTTGTTCCGTAAAATGTCATTTTTGTAACTCGGCCACTTGCTGTTGAACTGTTTATCTCAATTTTGGTTAATGTTCCTATGTCGTATCCGGCTTTTCTTAGTTTTTCCGTGATTTCGTTTTTGGTCATAGTTACTGTCCAGGTGTATC
Organism: Clostridia bacterium; assembly: GCA_045578925.1. GTDB lineage: Bacteria > Bacillota > Clostridia > UMGS1883 > UMGS1883 > UMGS1883. The sequence goes on along the minus strand of JAZNLD010000109.1, from coordinate 1,547 downwards.
GAGACGCTTTTGCAGGGTTTTCATAAGGATCGGGAACCGATCTCAAGTAACCGTATGCTGTTCCCCATACATTTTCAACATCTTCTGTTTGTCCACCACTTGTTGCAAAGAAATAAAGGCCGACAACATTACCATTATACTTACCAAGTATTCCTATTGTCTCATTTACTGCCTGACGGGTATTTGTATGCTCACTGGCTACACCGCCGTAAACCTGACAATGAGTAGTTGTACAAACATCAAATCCATAGTTTTTGTGTGCCGAACCACGCGTCAGCACAAAATTTCTTGCACAAATTGCCTGAGCCTTCAAAGCCTCTTTAGGCCATGTATAACTCATTTCTTTACCAAGCACGCTTGTCACATAATCGTCTATATTCACATAGTTTATTACGAGAAGCTCTCCGCTCGGAAGTTTTTCAAGATATATGTATCCGCGATACTCTTTCCCGTCGCAAACAATTGATGTGTACTGCGCCGGTTGTACCGAGATTTTTGTGATTCCTTCTGCGCTGAATTTACCCCACGAAGCAAAGCCCGTTGATCCCATTTCAATATGAATCGGCTCATTTGCTGCAGATTTATAAAGCACTGTTCCTACCGCTGCATCATATACGGTAACACCGCTTGCGGCAGAAACATTAATGCTATTTCCTGCGCTGCTTCCGTATTTAATACCAACAGCAACTTCCTGCTTGTATTCTGAAGCATTTGCACAGATTCCCGCTAAAACAAATATTACCAACGCCAAGGTTATAATCAATAATTTTTTTTTCATATTTCAGGTACACCTCCTATGGATATTCCAATTATGTATAGCATACTACTTTTTTCGACACAAATCAAGAAATTCCTTTGCGTATTCAATTATTTTGTTTAAAAAAAATTGACACACTACAACAATAATGTTATAATTAGACATAATGGGTATTTGTGTATCTATGATAGTAAATAACATTTTGAAAGGAATGGTTTTATATGAAAAAACTTAATGTTGCTGTTGTTGGTGCAACAGGTATGGTAGGAAGAACTTTCCTTAAGGTTCTTGAAGAAGAAAATCTTCCCGTTGAGAACTATTATCTCTTCGCGTCTGCGCGCAGTGCAGGTTCTAAAGTTCAGTTTATGGGTGAAGAATATACTATTGAAGAACTTACAGAAAATTCTTTTGACAGAGGTATAGATATTGCACTTTTCAGCGCCGGCGGTTCAATCAGCGAGAAGTTTGCTCCTATTGCAGCTTCAAAGGGTTGTATCGTAGTTGATAACTCAAGCGCTTGGAGAATGGATCCTGAAGTTCCCCTCGTTGTACCTGAAGTTAACCCTGAAGATATCAAGTGGAATAAGGGTATTATCGCAAACCCCAACTGTTCTACAATTCAGGCAATGGTTGCACTTAAGCCTCTTGATGACAAATATAAGATAAAGAGAATTGTTTACTCTACATACCAGGCTGTTTCAGGAGCTGGCATGGGAGGATGGAGCGACCTTGAAAATGGTCTTAAGGGTGAAGCACCCAAGAAGTTCCCCCACCCCATCGCAAACAACTG
>JAZNLD010000108.1:0-15324 GCA_045578925.1 Clostridia bacterium | reverse complement strand
CGCTCTTGCGGCGACTTTTTCTACGGATAGTTATTCGCTTTTGAACCGACTTTCAATAGATGTCGGAGAAAGGGCAAAACTTGTCCACGTTGTAAGCTCGGTAAGTAGTAAGAAGCCATTTGTTGAGATTGATAAGATTGTAGAAACTGCATTTATTGATCGCGCAGATTTGCATGGATTTGAGTATATGGGGATTAAAATGCCCGACAACTCTATGGTAATGGAAGCAATCAAGGAAGGTTCAACTGTAATAATCCGCAAGGATGCCATAATACAAAACGGCGACATAGTTGCGGCAGTATATAATGAAAACGATGCAGTAATAAGAACTTACTACAAAAACGAGAACACAGTAGTGCTGAAAGCAGCGGGAAACAGTGCGCTCTATCCTGATATTGTACTTGACCTTGAGAAAGACAGACTTCTCGTAATCGGCAAGGTCGTACACTGCACAAATTATTTCGACAAAAATAAATGATAAATTTTACAAATTTGCTTGCTTTTTGCATAAAATAAGGCTATACTGTAATGTGGACTAAAAATCAAACCACAATGGTTTTGGGAGAAGAACTTTTATGATATATCTTGACAATGCAGCCACAACAAAAATGAAAGACAGTGTAGTTAATGCGATGCTTCCGTATTTTACGGAAACTTTCGGAAATGCTTCCTCAACTTATACAAGTGCAGGACAAGCTGCGCGCAGAGCTATGAATGAGGCTCGCGAAAAAATAGCTTCTCTTATCGGAGCAACAGCAAGGGAGCTTTACTTTACAAGTGGCGGCAGTGAGGCTGATAACTGGGCAATCAAGGGTGTTGCTCTTAAAAACAAGGACAAGGGCAATCACATTATAACCACAACCATTGAACACCATGCGATTCTTCATACTTGTCAGTTCCTTGAAAAGCAGGGGTTTGAGGTTACTTATGTGCCCGTTGACGAATTCGGTATGGTAAATCCCGAAGATGTTGAAAAAGCGATTACAGATAAAACGATACTCGTTTCTGTAATGTTTGCAAATAACGAAATCGGTACAATAAACCCCATTGAAGAAATAGGCGCTATCTGCAGAAGCAAGGGTGTGTATTTCCATACTGATGCAGTTCAGGCAACAGGTGCAGTCCCGATTGATGTTGAGAAAATGAACATTGACCTTCTTTCAATGTCAGCTCACAAATTCCACGGCCCCAAGGGTGTCGGCGCACTTTATATCAGAAAAGGCGTGAAGATTGAAAATCTTATCCACGGCGGCGCACAGGAATCAGGCAGACGCGCAACCACGGAAAATGTTGCAGGCATTATCGGTATGGCACAGGCTCTTTCCGAAGCCTCTGAAAATATGGAAGAGAAAACAAAAAAACTTGTGAAGATGCGTGACCGTATCATTGATACGGTGCTTGAAACAATTCCCTATACTCGTCTGAATGGACATAGGGAAAAACGCCTTCCGAATAACACAAGTTTTTGTTTTAGATATATTGAGGGTGAGAGCCTTCTTTTAAGTCTTGATATGATGGGCTTTGTCGTTTCAAGCGGCAGTGCTTGTACATCAGGCTCACTTGACCCATCCCATGTTCTTTTGGGAATAGGTCTTCCTCACGAGATTGCACACGGCTCGCTTCGTGCATCACTCTCTGAATTTACTACTGATGAAGAAATAGACGCTTTCTTAAAAGCACTTCCCCCGATTGTTCAAAGACTCAGGGATATGTCGCCGCTTTATGAAGGCGTGGAAGGAAAGGAATGATATAGATGTACAGCGAAAAGGTTATGGACCATTTCTCAAACCCCAGAAATGTCGGAGAAATAGCAGACGCTAATGCAGTCGGCACAGTTGGTAATGCCAAGTGTGGCGATATTATGAAAATTTATATGAAGATTGAAAATGATATAATCGTTGATATCAAGTTCAAGACTTTCGGTTGCGGTGCAGCCGTTGCTACAAGCTCAATGGCAACTGAGCTTGTAAAAGGCAAGACTATTGACGAGGCACTTCAGCTTACGAATAAGGCGGTAGTTGAGGCACTTGACGGACTTCCCGCAGCGAAGCTTCATTGCAGCGTTTTAGCTGAAGAAGCAATAAGAGCAGCAATTCAGGACTACTACGATAAGAGTGGTATAGAAAAGAAAATTGAATGTAGTGGAGATTGTGCACACTGTAATCACCAGCATTGACAAGACAGATTTTAGTGAAAAAAAGAAAATATCATCGGAATGTTAATGAAGGAATCCAAACGGATTCCTTTTATTTTTTATTGCTTTTCACAAAATCACAAAGCGCCACGGCAAAGTATCTCGCACCGAGTATGGCTTCGTCAAGGGTGTTGCCGTTAGTACCAACTTCTACAATAATCCCTGCAGGGGCAAGCTGTTGGTTAAAGCGTTGGCTTCTGAAATTTATAGGACGGCATAAATTCGGGTAAAGTGACTCGGTATGATTTTGAAGCTGCGTTGCAAAACGCAGATTTTCTTTCCAGTTATCGTGGGTAAGACCGCTTTGGTTACTGCCGACAACAAACATTATTTTTGCAGCGCTATTTCCGTCAATCTGTACGGTGTGCTTTATCTTTTCTCCCGATTTTCCTTCAATCGCATCGCGATGCACATCAAGAACAATCTTAATTGACGGGTCGTTTTTTATATGGTTTTCAATCGCCTTGGCACTTTTGTTATAGCTTCCGCTATAGCTTGGGTGGTCATTGATTGTGGTATCGTGGTAAACGCGTATTCCGTTTGATTCAAGCACGTTTTTTATTTCTTTGCCGACACGGACCATGTTGAAAGTTTTATCTGTTGTGCGGTCTGTGTCGGTGGGAACATAGTTAAAGGCGGGTGAAGGAGTATAGCTTTCTGTCGTGTGCGTATGGACTATCAGAACAGAAAAATCCTCGTCTAAAAATGCAGGGGGCGGCGACATAAACTTTTCGGGTGATATGTCAAGCTTGGTTGTGTTTGTGATTTTTACTTCGCCCGGAACAGAAACTCTGGGCGGAACTTCTGTGATGGTAGCGACTTTTGAAATCTCAATTTCAGGTTGAGCGATTGGGACTGCAGATTTTTCAATTATTTTTTCGTGTAATGAAAATACTCCTGAAACGAGTATTTCTCCCGAATTAAAAGATGCGTTTGAGGAAAGAATCATATTCAGAACGTCATCTCCGATCGTGATAGGAGGGAGGGATTTTGCCAGACCTATACTGAATATAATCAGAAAAGTAAAGAACGCAGAGATGAAAACAGGGCGCAATCTCCGCAGATTGATTGTGGCAGTTGCAGTTTTTTTCAAAAAAATCCCCCCTTTTCAAATAATATATATTGATTTATTTGAAAATTTATGCGATAATAGTTAAGGTATTTTTATGCAATATATTTGCGCGACTTATTACCCGTGATAAGTGTGCTATGAATAAAAGCGGGAAGAAAGGCTTGGTAATAATGTTAGTATCAGCAAAAGATATGCTTGAAAAAGCTCGCGACGGAAAGTACGCAGTAGGTCAGTTCAACATCAACAATCTTGAATGGACAAAGGCAATTCTCCTCACAGCAGAGGAACAGAAATCTCCTGTTATCCTCGGTGTAAGTGAAGGTGCAGGAAAGTATATGGGTGGCTACAAGACAGTTGTAGGTATGGTAAAGGGTATGATCGAGGGACTTAATATTACAGTTCCCGTTGCTATCCACCTTGACCACGGTAGCTACGAAGGTGCACTTAAGTGTATCGAAGCAGGCTTCTCATCAGTTATGTTCGACGGAAGTCACTATCCCATCGAAGAAAACATTGCAAAGACAACCGAACTTATCAACATCTGTGCAGAAAAGGGTCTTAGCCTTGAAGCAGAGGTTGGTGCAATCGGCGGTGAGGAAGATGGCGTTGTAGGTAATGGTGACATCGCTGATCCTATGGAATGTAAGGCAATTGCAGAGCTTGGCGTAACAATGCTTGCTGCAGGTATTGGTAACATTCATGGTAAGTACCCGGAAAACTGGAAGGGTCTTGCTTTTGATGCCCTTGAAAAAATCAAGGATGCAACAGGTAACATTCCGCTTGTTCTTCACGGTGGTACAGGTATTCCTGCAGAAATGATCAAGAAGGCTATTTCTCTCGGTGTTGCAAAAATCAATGTTAACACAGAATGTCAGCTTTCATTCACAGCTGCTACAAGAAAGTACTTTGAAGAAGGTAAAGACCTTTCAGGTAAGGGCTTTGACCCCAGAAAAGTTCTTGCTCCCGGCTTTGAAGCAATAAAGGAAACTGTCAAGGAAAAGATGGAACTTTTCGGTTCTGTTAATAAGGCATAATTTAATCTGTAAAATCGGGGCGGAGTTGGCTCATGGATAAAAAAAGTATTCTTTCCCGCCGGGCGCTTAAAAGACTTCCGGTGTATATGGCATATCTCAAAACGCTTGATTGTAACGAAATTGAATATATTTCTTCCGCAGCAGTAGCCGATGCTCTTGACATGAACGATGTTCAGGTGCGAAAAGACCTTGCGGCAGTATGCAAAACCTCGGGTATACCCAAAAAGGGCTTTGTAGTACGCGACCTTATAGAAGGAATCTCTGATTTTCTCGGCTACGGCGTAGGGAATGACGCGATTCTGGTCGGGGTAGGAAATCTTGGTACTGCGCTTTTGAGCTACCGCGGATTTGACAACTATGGGATAAACATTGTTGCTGCATTTGATACGCGCCCTGAACTTATAGACAATAAAAAGGTTTTCAACATTTCTGATATTTCTGAAGTATGCAGAAGGCTGAATGTGAAAATCGGTATCATAACAGTTCCTGTAGAGTCAGCGCAACAGGTTTGTGATACGCTTGTAAGGAGTGGGATTCTCGCAATCTGGAATTTTGCTCCTACTCATATTAAAGCACCCGATGAAATTCTGGTGCAGAATGAAAATATGGCATCGTCACTTGCACTTTTATCAAACCACTTGCGCGAAAAGATGGCGTTAAAATGAATTTAAACGGCTTTTGTTCTTTAGAATGAAAGCCGTTTTATTGTGCTTTGTGGAAAATCACCTAAAAAACTATCGAAAATTATCGCATTTTTTGGGCAATATTACATAAAATCGTTTGACTATATGACGTAAATTTGATAAAATATAAAATAAGTATAATTATATCTAAAAACGGAGGAGAACGTATGGCAACCAAAAAAATAGCGACAACTAAAGATAACCCCTTTATTTTGTCCTCCGAACTTTCTGCGTTTAACAACGGAACGAATTTCCGTGCGTATAAATTTATGGGTGCAATCCCTGCCGAAATTTATGGAGATTACGGATACAGTTTTGCAGTATGGGCGCCCAACGCTGAATATGTCAGTGTTGTTGGTGACTTTAACGGATGGGACACTAATGCTCATCCGATGAATCCGCAGGGAAGCTCCGGGGTATGGCACGCCTTTATAAAAGGAGTAACAGACGGACAATGTTACAAATATTTCATCAAGGCAAAGGATGGTTCTTCTTTTTACAAGGCCGACCCGTATGCGCGCTTTGCGCAATTAGCCCCTGAAACAGCTTCGGTGACATATAACACAGCCGGCTTTGAATGGTCGGACAAGAAGTGGATTCAGAGCAGAGAAAAAAATGCTCCTTATGAGAAACCAATGCTCATATATGAAATGCATCTGGGAAGCTGGCGGACACATCCCGACGGCTCGCTGAAAAATTATCGTGAAATAGCCGACGAGCTTTGCCCGTATCTTGTTGAAATGAATTATACCCATGTTGAGCTGATGCCTCTTACGGAATTTCCGTTTGACGGAAGCTGGGGTTATCAGGTGACGGGGTACTTCGCTTCGACAAGTCGCTACGGCACGCCGAAGGATTTTATGTATTTTGTGAATAAGTGCCACGAAAACGGCATAAGTGTTATCATGGACTGGGTGCCTGCACACTTCCCGCGTGATGCACACGGACTCAGACAATTTGACGGCACACCGATATATGAATATCCCAATCCCTTAAAGGGTGAACATAAGGAATGGGGGACGCTCGTGTTTGACTACGGCCGCGAGGAAGTTGTATCATTCCTTATTTCGAGCGCGCTTTATTGGCTTGACGTTTTTCACATTGACGGACTTAGAGTTGATGCAGTTTCAAGTATGCTTTACCTTGATTATGGCCGCGAGGAATATCTGCCGAACATAAACGGTGGAAACGAAAACCTTGAAGCAATTGAATTTTTGCAGAAACTCAATATTGCCGCGTTTTCCGAGTATCCCAATGTGTTGATGATTGCTGAAGAATCCACTGCGTGGCCAAGCGTTACGAAACCCGTTTCAGACGGTGGACTAGGCTTTAACTTCAAATGGAATATGGGCTGGATGAATGATATGCTCCGCTATATGAGTATGGACCCATATTTCAGGCGCGACAACCATAATCTGCTGACATTTTCGATGATGTATGCTTTTTCCGAAAACTATATACTTCCGCTTTCCCACGATGAGGTTGTACACGGGAAATGCTCGCTTGTTCAGAAAATGTCGGGACTTTACGGACAGAAGTTTGATTCGCTTCGCGCGTTCTTTATGTATAAGATGGCGCACCCTGGAAAGAAACTTCTCTTTATGGGTGGCGAGATTGCGCAGTTTATTGAGTGGCGTTATTACGAACAACTTGAATGGCACTTGCTTGAAATTGAAAAGCATAACAAGTTCCATTCGTTTATGAAAGAAGTAAACGGATTTTATAAAGAAGCAAAGCCTTTCTGGGAAATAGAAAACAGTTGGGAAGGCTTTGAATGGATAAATGCCGATGACCGTGACAGAAGCGTAATTTCATTTGTCCGTCGTGGCAAGAAGAAAACGGATGAGATTGTTGTTATTTGCAACTTTACTCCGGTAAGTTACGAGAATTATGTCGTAGGAGTTCCGCGTGCCGGAACTTATGCAAGCGTTCTTTCAAGTGATGATACCGCATTCGGCGGTGAGGGTAGAACGATAAAACCTGCAACCGCGAAAAAGAAACCGCAGGGTAATATGCCCTACTCAATAGCGCTTGATATTCCGCCTATGAGTGCCGTGTATCTCAAGCGCACTCAGATTAAAAAATAAAATTCGGAATTTATAAAACAGAGAGGAAGGATTACACATGAAATCACCCGAGAGTTTGGCAATGATACTTGCCGGCGGACAGGGTAGCCGACTTGGCGCACTCACAAAGACAGTAGCAAAACCTGCAGTACCTTTCGGAGGAAAGTACAGAATTATTGACTTTACACTCAGTAACTGTATTCATTCCGGTATTTATACTGTAGGCGTGCTCACACAGTATCAGCCACTTGAACTTAACACCTATATCGGCAGCGGACACCCGTGGGACCTTAACAGAAATTCAGGCGGTGTGTATGTTCTGCCTCCGTATCAGAGCGCTGAAAAGGGCGAATGGTACAAGGGTACAGCAAACGCGATTTATCAGAATATTGAATTTGTTGATAAATTCAATCCTAAGTATGTGGTTATTCTTTCAGGCGACCATATATATAAAATGGACTATTCAAAAATGATTAAGTTCCATAAGAAGAATAATGCCGACGCGACAATTGCTGTTATTGAAGTTCCGTGGGAAGAAGCAAGCCGTTTTGGTATTATGACTGCAGACGAAAACAATAAAATTGTGGAGTTTGCGGAAAAACCCGCAAAGCCTAAGAGTAACCTTGCGTCAATGGGCGTATATGTATTCACATGGGATGTTCTTAAAAAATATCTCAAGAGTGATGAAATGAATCCCAAAAGCTCAAACGACTTTGGTAAAAACATTATCCCCGCAATGCTTGATAACGGTGAGAATATGTGTGCTTACGCATTTGACGGGTATTGGAAAGATGTTGGTACAATTCAGAGCCTTTGGGAAGCTAACATGGACATTCTTGCAGATCCTCCTGCGTTTGAACTTAACGATAACAACTGGAAAGTTTACTCCAGAAACCCTGTTAAGCCTCCTCACTTTGTTGCAGGTGGCGCAGTTATCAAAAACAGCTGTGTAACAGAAGGTTGTAATGTTTACGGAACAGTAAATCACAGTATCCTTTTTGAAGGTGTTACTGTTGAGGAAGGCGCAGTTGTTGAGGATTCAATCGTGTTCCCCGGTTCAGTTATAAAGAAGGGTGCAATAGTTAAAAAGACAGTGGTCGGCGAAGAAGTAACAGTCGGTGAAAATGCAGTTATAGGCGATGTGAATACAGACACTCCACAGTATGCAAGTCAATATTGCACAGGCGGAATTTCACTTATCGGTGGTGGCATAGAAATTCCCGCAGGTGAAAAAATCGGAGAAAACTCTATGGTGTCATCGGAAAACGGAAAGGAGGAGAACTGAAATGAGAGATATGATGGGTATTATAATGGCTGACAGCAAGGAATTAAGACTTAATGAACTTACCGAGATGCGTTCAGTTCCGGCACTTCCTTTTGGTGGTCGTTACAGACTTGTTGACTTTATTCTTTCGAATATGGTAAACTCAGGAATAATAAATGTTGGTATTGCAACAAACATCAATTATTCTTCTCTTATGGACCATGTGGGTAGCGGTGCTCCTTGGGACCTTAACAGAAAGATATATGGTCTCTTTATGCTTCCGCCATATGTTCGCGGAAGTGAGGGTAATGTCAGCGAGGGAAGTATTGACCAGCTTTACGGCGTGCTTACATTCCTTCGTCGCAGTCGTCAGGAGTATGTTCTCCTTGCAAGTGGAAGAACAGTTTGTAATATGACTTTTGACGATGCTCTTGAAAAGCACATAGAAAACGAAGCTGATATCACAGTTATCTATCACGACAAAAAGGAAAGGGATGAACAGCTCAGCCGCGGTGCAGTTTACGAAATTGACGAAAACGACCGCGTAACAGGTATTGAGATTCAGCCCCGTTTCCCCAAAACAACTTTTGAAAGTATGGGTATGTTCATTATTGGCAGACTCAAGCTTATTGAACTTATTGAAGATGCTTATTCACGCGGAAGCCACGATTTTGTGCGCGATATTCTTATAAGAGCAACACAGGAGCTCAAGGTTTACGGATACAAGTACGACGGATTTGTAGGAATCATTGATTCTGTTTCAAGCTACTACGAAAACAATATGAAGCTTCTTGATAAAGATGTGCGTAATGAAATTTTCGGTGCAGAAAATCGTATTTATACCAAGGTAAAAGACCAGGTTCCCACACAGTACAAGGAAACATCTTCTGTATCAGATTCACTTATCGCAGACGGATGCACAATAGAAGGTAAAGTTGAAAACAGTATTATTTTCCGTGGCGTAAGTATCGCTAAGGGAGCGACTGTTAAAAACTGTATTGTTATGCAGAATACAGTAATTGAGGAAGACTGCGAATTAGAAAATGTTATAATTGATAAGGAATGTACTCTCCGCGAAGAAAAGCGCCTTATAGGTCAGCCTAATTATCCCGTAATACTTCCAAAGAGAACATTGTTGTAATAAATGGCGAAAACAGAAAGGACAAAATTATGAAGGTTTTATTTGCAACAAGTGAATGTGTGCCTTTTATTAAGACAGGCGGCCTTGCCGATGTTGTCGGCGCGCTTCCGCAGGAACTTTGTAAGCAAGGTTGTCAGGCGCGTGTAATATTGCCCAAATATGGAAAAATCGCGCAGAAATATAAGGACGAAATGCGCTATATCGACAACATCTATATCAAAATGGGGTGGAGAAGTCAGTATTGTGGCGTTTTTGAACTTGTAATAGGAGATGTAACCTATTACTTCGTTGACAACGAATATTATTTCGGCTCTGACCTTATCTATGGCGATATGGCGCAGGATGTTGAACGCTTTGCATTCTTTGACAAGGCTGTACTTGCTCTTTTGCAGGTGGTAGGATTCTGGCCGGATGTTATTCATTGTAACGACTGGCAGACAGGTATGATTCCCGTTCTTTTGCGAGCACACTACAATTGTGACGACCGCTATAACAGAATAAAAACTGTTATGACAATTCATAACCTCAAATTCCAGGGCATTTATGACAAGAAAACAATTGCCGATGTGTGTGAACTTCCCGAAGAATATTTTACTGATGATAAGCTTGAATTTTATAAGGATGCAAGCTTCTTAAAGGGCGGACTTGTATATTCCGACTTTATAACAACGGTAAGTAAAACTTATTCAAGAGAAATAATGACGGACTACTTCGGCGAAAACCTGAATGGTCTGCTTTCAGCAAGAAGTAATAGCCTGACCGGTATCATAAACGGTATAAATTATGATGACTGGAATTCTGCAAAGGATGAACTGATTTACAAAAACTACGACGGCAGAAATGTTGTGTCAGGTAAAAAGGCTAATAAGGTTGCACTCCAGAAGGAATTCGGACTTGAGGAAAATCCCGACAAATTCCTTATCGGTATGGTGACAAGACTTACAGGACAGAAGGGTCTTGACCTTGTTGAATGTGTAATGGATAACATCTTTGAAAACGACGATGTACAGATGATTGTCCTTGGCACAGGGGAGGAGCAGTATGAAAATATGCTTCGTCATTTTGAATGGAAGTATAAGGGAAGACTTGCTTCACTTATTATGTTCGGCAACGCGGAAAGTCACAAAATATATGCAGGTAGCGATGCATTCCTGATGCCGTCGCTCTTTGAACCGTGTGGCCTCAGCCAGATGATTTCAATGCGTTACGGAACACTTCCCATTGTTCGTGAAACCGGTGGACTTCGTGACAGTGTTGAGCCGTTCAACGAATACGAGAACACAGGAACGGGCTTCAGTTTTGCAAATTACAACGCTCACGAAATGCTCGGAATCATAAATTATGCCAAGAGAACATACTACGATAACAAAAAATCGTGGCAATCTATGGTAAAAAGAACAATGAAAGTCGATTTTTCGTGGCGAAATTCAGCAAAAGAATACATTGACGTATACAACAGGTTATAGTATAATAAAGGGTATGAAGTTTAAAATAACTTCATACCCTGATTTTGTTTTAAATACTTAAAGGAGTTGTATATATTGGCTACAAAGAAGCTTACTGCTAAACAAGAGCAGATTAAAGAAGAAATCCTCGGAAAACTTAACCGTAACTACGGTAGAACTCTTGAGGATGCCACAAAGGCGCACATTTACAAGGCGGCGGCACTTACTGTCCGTGACAAAATCATGGAAAGATGGACTGCATATCGTCGTCAGCAGAGAACTGCACAGAAGAAAGAACTTTTCTATCTTTCTTTTGAATTTCTTATGGGCCGTTCACTTGGTAACAACCTTTTGAACATTGGTCTTACAAACGATTATGACAAGGTTCTTCAGTCTATGGGCTGCAGCCTTGAAGAAATAGCGTCACAGGAAAGTGATGCAGGTCTTGGTAATGGCGGTCTCGGAAGACTTGCTGCTTGTTTCCTTGATTCGCTCGCAACACTTGAACTTCCCTCATTCGGATGCTCAATCCGTTATGAGTATGGTCTTTTCAAACAGCTTATCGTTGACGGTGAGCAGGTTGAAACTCCCGATAACTGGCTTCGCGACGGAAGCGTGTGGGAGATTCCCCGTCCCGAAGAGCAGGTAACTGTTCGCTTCGGCGGTAATGTTGAAACAGTAATGACCGAAAACGGTCTTCGCGTAAATTATACCGATACTACAAATGTTGTTGGTGTTCCCTACGATGTTCCGATTGTAGGTTACGACGCTAAAATCGTAAATACACTTCGCCTCTGGTCTGCGCGCGCTGAACGCGACCTTGACATGACAAGATTTTCAGGCGGTGACTATCTGAGGGCGGTTGAAGAGAAGGCTCTTGCAGAAGTTCTCAGTAAAGTTCTTTACCCCGAAGATAATCATCAGGAGGGTAAGGCTCTTCGTCTTCGTCAGCAGTATTTCTTCGTATCTTGTACAATGCAGTGGATTATTTCAAGATTCAAGCGTCATCATAAGGGTATGGATCTTGACAAACTTCCCGAATATATTGCAGTTCATATCAACGACACCCATCCTGCAATCGCAATACCTGAACTTATGCGTATCCTTATGGATGAAGAGGGTATGGGTTGGGATCAGGCATGGAACATCGTGTGCCGTGTATTTGCTTACACCAACCATACAATTCTCGCAGAAGCACTTGAAAAATGGCCCATGGATATGTTCCAGCGTCTTCTTCCCAGAATTTATATGATAGTAGATGAAATGAATCGCCGTCTTGTTTGCGAGCTTCATAATCTCTACGGCGATGACTGGGGTAAAATCAACTATATGTCAATCATCGCACATAACTATATAAATATGGCTAATATGTGCCTTGCTACCTGCCATAAGGTTAATGGCGTATCAGGACTTCATACAGAAATCTTAAGAAACGATGTTTTCCGTGATTACAACAATCTTGCCCCCGAAAAATTCGTTTCAATCACAAACGGTATCACATACCGCCGTTGGCTTCGCCTTGCAAATCCGCAGCTCAGTGAACTTATCACATCAAAAATCGGCAAGGATTGGGTAAAGGATGTTTCGCAGCTTGAAAAACTCCTTCCTTTTGCAGATGATAAGGAATTCCGTCAGGAATTCAAGGCTGTTAAGCTTCAGAAGAAAAAGGAACTTGCAGCATATATCAAGGAGCATAACGGTATTGATGTTGACCCGAACAGTATTTTTGATGTTCAGGTAAAGCGACTTCACGAGTATAAGCGTCAGCTTCTCAATGTTCTTCACATTCTCTACCTTTATGATAAACTTAAAAATGATAAGAATTTTGATATGTATCCGCATACATTCATTTTCGGTGCAAAGGCATCTCCAGGATATGCGCGTGCAAAACTTATCATCAAGCTTATAAACGATGTTGCCAAGGTTGTGAATAACGACCCTGATGTAAGCTCTAAACTCAAGGTTGTCTTCATTGAAAACTATGGCGTAAGTCTTGCACAGAAGATTATTCCTGCTGCAGATATCAGCCAGCAGATTTCAACTGCAGGTAAAGAAGCAAGCGGTACAGGTAATATGAAGTTTATGGCAAATGGTGCTCTTACTATCGGTACACTTGACGGTGCAAATGTTGAAATGCGCGAATGTGTAGGCGATGAAAACATCTTCATCTTCGGTATGAAGACACCTGAAGTTAACCGTGAACTTCAGTTCAACGAAAACTCAAGCCAGAATATCTATACAACAAACGCCGAAGTAAGACGTGTTCTTGATATGCTCATCGACGGAACAATCTGTCCCGAAGATACAAGCAAGTATCAGGATCTTTACCAGACTCTTCTCTTCGGTGACCGCGGCAGAGCCGATGTATATATGGTTATCCGAGACTTTGAAGCATACTGTGAAATTCATCGTGTTGCGGATAAGGAATACCGTGATGAAGATTTGTGGCTTAAGAAGGCTGTTACAAATGTTGCTATGAGCGGATTCTTTTCAAGTGACAGAACAATCAGCGAATACAACGATAAAATCTGGAATCTTAAAAAATATAAATAAACCCAAAGTGCATAGTCCGAACCTGCCTCTGAAAATCAGAGCTCGGATTATCCGCTTTTGATTAAACACAGCAAAGTAGGAATTGTTGCGTTGGATATATTATATCAGCAGTGTGAGTGGGACGGGAAGTTGTCCACTTGACGAATAGGCGTGTGCCTTGCGATAACAATTCCGCATTCCGTTGCTGCACCAAGATTCATTGAACCTTTCTGCAGCTTGCTGCAGAAAGGTTTTGGTTTTTTTGAAAGAAAAATTTACTACGAGGAAAATATGCCTTTTGGGCGTGCTTGCTTCTATTACGGCAATACTCGCTATTTTTGCGACATTCAGAATCGGCAATCAAATAAAAATACCGCTTAAATTTATATCGGTATTTGTTACTGGGGCTATCTTCGGCCCACTTTCCGCAGGATTAGTCGCCGCAATCGGAGATGTTTTAAACGCGGTTTTAGTTCCGGTAGGCCCGATTATGCTACAGATAACGGCGGTGGAATTCCTTTGCGGAATTATCTGGGGCGCGTGTTTTTATAAGGCGAAGGAAAACGCATTTTACTACCTGCGCAGTGCAATATGTGCGCTCTTGCAGTTTGTGATAAGTATTACGCTTATGTCGTGGATCCTTACGGGCATAGGTTACTTTTCATCGTTTTCCGTGGCAGTTGCTATCCGTCTGCCCGCAGCACTTATGACTCTTGTGCTTCATATGGCAGTTTGCTCATTCGGACGCAAACTTATTTTCAGGGTAAAGAAATTTATGACAAAGGAGAATTTCTGATGGGAAGCTTCAAACAATACGCAAATAGCTTTCAGGCGAAAAGTCGCCTCGGTCTTGAGTCAGTGGGGGCTCTTTGTGAAAAAATGGGTAATCCGCAGAAAAATCTCCGTTTTATCCATGTCGCAGGAACTAATGGCAAGGGCTCAACCTGTGCTTTCCTGCAATGTATACTGACTGAAAGCGGACTTAAAACGGGTAAATTCATTTCTCCAAATATGATAGATGTCTGCGAAAGGATAAGCATTGACGGAAAAAATATAGAATCTTCTGAAATGGACGCTCTTTTAGACGAGGTTGAAAAAGCCGCGGCCGAGGTTGAAAAGGAACTCGGAGTTATGCCGACGCAGTTTGAAATCTGGACCGCGGCGGCATTCATGTATTTTGAAAGAGAAAAGTGCGACATCGTTGTTCTTGAAACAGGACTGGGAGGAAGACTTGATGCAACAAACATCATTGATTCGCCGGAAATGTGCATTATAACCAAGATTGATATTGACCATATAGAATACCTCGGTGGTACAATTGAGAAAATTGCCGCCGAAAAAGGCGGAATAATAAAAAAGGGGAGCAGGGTTATAACAACCCCCAATCAGCCCAGGGGCGCGCTTGATGTTCTGTATGAAATCGCGCAGAATAACGAAGCAGACTTCATCGTTGTGCCCTCTGCTGAAAATCATTCTCGCGAGGGTATGAGTGAGATTTTTGACCTCGGCGGGTTACATAATCTTAAAATAAACCTCGCAGGTGTGCATCAGACTGAAAATGCATCACTTGCAGTCATTGCGGCACAGGAGATGGGTATAGATGAAAAGCACATTCGCGAAGGACTTATAAAGGCAAGAAATATCGGACGCTTTGAAAAACTTTCTGAAAATCCGACAGTGATATTTGACGGTGCACACAACCTCAATGGCACAACCGCACTTATTGATGCTCTTGAACGCTATTTTGAGGGGGAGAGCTTTTCAATAATATATGCTGCAATGGCAGATAAAGATATTGATGCTTCGCTGAATCTTTTGAAAGAAAGCGGATTTTGCGAAAGGACAAAAATATTCGCTACGACAGTCAAGGATAATCCCCGTGCTCAAACGTGC
>JAZNLD010000107.1:0-3284 GCA_045578925.1 Clostridia bacterium | reverse complement strand
AAGAATCATTGCAGAAAGCTCTGCTACAGCTTCTTCCGGTTTAACCTTAACTTCACACAATTCTTCTTTTACAGCCTGAGAAAAAGTTTTGTTAGCCATTGAAACTCAATCCTTTATAACATTCGTGGTCAATCCCAATATTTTACTTCAGGTTCAAGGACTACTCCGTGAACATCATATACTGTTTTCTGTACTAATTCTATCAAATCGCAAATATCTTTTGTCGTTGCCTTCTCTTTATTTATAATGAAACCTGCGTGTTTTTCGCTTACCTGGGCGCCTCCTACAGATTTCCCTTTAAGGTTGGAACTTTCTATAAGCGCACCTGCAAAATATCCTTGTGGACGCTTGAATGTGCTTCCCGCGCTTGGATATTCAAGTGGCTGTTTTTCGCGTCTTCGACTTGCTAAATCAGCCATTTTTGCAAGTATCTGCTCTTTGTCTCCTCGTTTGAGTTTTAAAGTAGCGCCTGTAATTATACATCCTGTGTCCATAAGAGCACTTTTTCTATATCCGAACTCCATTTCTTCGCCGGAAACTACATATTCTTTACCGCTTACATCAATAAAGCTTACTGCTTCTACGACATCTTTCATTTCGCCACCGTATGCACCCGCATTCATAATGAGTGCACCACCGAGTGTTCCAGGGATGCCTGCCGCAAATTCAAATCCGGTGAGAGATTCTTCTGCCGCTTTTCTTGCAATTGCCGAAAGATGTTCGCCAGCCTTCGCAGTAATGCAATCTTCAAAAACTTCTATTCCTCCAAAATTTTTGTCAATGTGAATTACAGGCTTTTTTATTCCGTTATCACTTACAAGCAAGTTGCTTCCATTTCCAAATACATAATAACTGATTGAATTTTCGAAGAAGAAATTGATTACATTTTTCAAATCATCAATCGTAGTGGGAGAAATAAAAACTTCTGCAATTCCTCCTGTTTTAAAAGTTGTATATGAAGACATAGAAACATTTGTTTTAATTTTGTTTTCGTCAATAATTTTTTTGAGATTTTCGACCATACTGCGTCCTTTCTGGATTAAAAAGGAATATTTCCTTCCATCCCCATCTGCTTTGTTAAACGCTCGCTGAGTTCTTCAGCAGCATTGTATCCCATTTTTTGTTGTCTGTGGTTCATTGCCGCTATTTCAATGATAACTGCAAGGTTTCTACCAGGTTTTACGGGAATCGTCAAAGACGGTACATCTATTCCCAAAAGGTTTGTAACTTCTTTGTCCAAGCCCAATCTTTCGTAAGTTTTCCCCTGTTGCCATACCTCGAGATTTACAACAAGATTGATGCTCTCGGTATCTTTAACAGCACCCATACCGAAAATTTTCTTCGCATCGACAATACCGATACCACGCAGTTCAATAAAGTGACGGATTATTTCAGGAGAACTTCCTACAAGGGTTTTAGCAGACACTCTACGAATATCTACTGCATCGTCTGCAACAAGTCTGTGCCCGCGTTTAATAAGCTCTACAGCTGTTTCACTTTTACCAACTCCGCTTTCACCGAGTAACAATACACCTTCGCCATATACTTCAACAAGAACACCATGTCTTGTAACTGATGGTGCAAGTGACAAATTAAGAGAAGCAATAAGGGCTGCCATAAAGTCAGATGTACTCTCCTCCGTCCTTAAAAGCGGAACGCCGTATTTCTCTGCTGCTTCCTGCAATTCGGACGGGATATCCAGACCCCTGGTTACAACAACTGCAGGAATACTATTAGACATTAGTTTTTCATACGCTTCTTTTTGTTCTGCGGAGGTTTTACTCATCATATAGTGATGTTCAACTTTTCCAAGAATTTGAATACGGTCACTGTCAAAATAATCATAGTACCCTTCGCTAAGCTGAATTCCGGGTCTGTGAACATCACTGGACTTAACCATTATACTGTTAATATTTTCAGGTATAAAAATCTTTTCAAGATGAAATTCATCAATTATCTTTGTAAGATTAACCTGGTGCTGAGTCTTATTCATAAGTTTCACCCTTCGCTATTTTTGAGTTTTTCGCTCTGAAAATGGGTTATCAATGAATCTATTATTTCATCGAGCTCGCCATTCATTATTGCTTCTATTTTATAGAGTGTAAGGTTGATTCGATGATCACTGACCCTACCTTGAGGGAAATTATAGGTTCTTATTCTTTCGCTTCTATCACCACTACCCACCTGACTTTTTCTTTCTTTACTGATAGCATCGTTTCTTTGTGCTTCCATAAATTCAAAAAGTCTGCTTCGCAAGACTTTAAGAGCCTTATCCTTGTTTTTATGCTGGCTTTTTTCGTCCTGACATGAAACGACAAGTCCTGTCGGAAGATGCGTTACTCTTACTGCTGAGTCTGTTGTGTTTACACACTGTCCGCCGGGACCGCCTGCGCGGAAAACATCTATTCTGAGATCGTTAGGATTTATTTCAAGTTCTACCTCTTCTACCTCCGGAAGCACAGCAACCGTTGCGGCGCTCGTGTGAATCCTACCACCCCATTCTGTTTCAGGAACTCTTTGAACTCTGTGCACACCGCTTTCATACTTCAAACGGCTGTAGGCACCAGCCCCCTCAACTGTAAAGGTAATTTCCTTGTAACCCCCAAGTTCTGTGGGGTTGGAGTTCATAATATCAATTTTCCAATTACGGTTTTCTGCGTACATGCTGTACATCCTGAAAAGCGAGCCCGCAAAGAGAGCAGCTTCCTCCCCACCCGTTCCGCCACGAATTTCAACAATTACGTTTTTATCGTCGTTGGGGTCTTTAGGAAGAAGTAGTATTTTAAGTTCTTCTTCTATTTCTTCTATTTTGGCTTTGTTTTCTTCAATTTCAGAAAGAAGCATTTCCTCAAAATCTTTATCGACGCCTTCCGAAAGCATTTCTTTCGCTTCCGAAATAGTGCTGTTTGCCTCCTTGTATTCACGATATTTCTCTACAATAGGAGTTATATCTGAATTTTCTTTACAAAGCTTTCGCCAACGATTCTGGTCAGCAATAACTTCAGGGTCGCTGATTTTTTGAGAAAGTTCTTCGTATCTTTCTTCTATGAACGCTAATTTATTAAACATATTAAAATCAATTCTTTCTATCTAAAAGATATAACGCAAGGGCGCTGAGAAATTCCTTCTTCTCTCCAAGAAATTCAAGAGATGCAATTGCTTTTTCAGTTTCTTCCTTAAGTATTTCCTTTGCTCCGTCCATTCCATAAAGTGTAACATAGGTAGTTTTTGAGTTCTTTTCATCGCTGAGGATAGGTTTACCAAAAGTTTCAACATCCCCCTCT
>JAZNLD010000106.1:0-7108 GCA_045578925.1 Clostridia bacterium | reverse complement strand
TATTATTTCTTATAGAAATTTGTAGAGCGTGTTACAGTTGCAGGAGGAGCAAAATCAAGCTTCTGTTCTGCAATGCCAAGGATGTCTTCGGGACGAATCCAGGGCTTATTCTGAATTGCACTTGTTTCCTCGTGTGTAAGGTAACCCTTGTATGTTGTCATACTTCTTCTGTAGAAGCCGTCCTTTACACAGCAGCCTTCAACACCATCGTTGAGAATGCTCATAATCATGGGAAGCATTTCAGAAGCGTATGCAACAGACGTTGTATTAGCAACGGCACCGGGAATGTTTGATACACAGTAGTGAACTACACCGTTTACAACATAGCGGGGATTGTCGTGATGTGTTTCGTGGCTTGATTCAATAGCACCGGGATCATCGTTTGAAATATCAACGAGAACGCTGCCGGGTTCCATAAGCTTGAGCATTTCCTTATCGATGAGGAAATCCTTTCTTTCTTTGGGCCACTTAACACAGTTGATAACCATATCTGTCTGAGGAAGAACAGACGCAATTGTTTCCTTGTTACAGAACATTGTGTTGATGGAGCTCTTGTATTCAGAAAGAACAGAGCGAAGGATACCAACATTGATGTCCATAACTGTACAGTTTGCTCCGAGAGCATGGAGAACTTCAAGAGCGCCACGACCTACAACACCGCAACCTAAAATAAGAACATTCATTCTGGGAGCACCTGCAAAACCACCTACGAACTTACCCTTGCCACCATTGATTGTAAGCATTGATTCAAGTCCGAAGAGAGCACCCTGCTTACCTGCTGCTTCACAGTTGGGAGAACCGAATCTGTGTGCATCTTCAGCTGTAAAGGAGATACACTTGCTTTCAAGAAGAGCATCAACTTCTTCAGGATGACCTGCAGGATGAATACAACCAAGGATAATCTGATTTTCTCTCATAAGAGGATACTCAACAGGCGTGAATTCCTTAACCTTTGCAACCATATCGCAGTTAGCCCAGATTTCTTCCTTTGTAGCTACAATTTTTGCGCCTGCTTCAATGTACTTTTCATCGGGGAACCCTGCAGCCTTACCGCAGTCATGTTCAGCCCATACTTCGTGACCTGCAGCAACGATGCTCATTACTTCTGCAGGAGTAGAAATAACACGAAATTCGCCCTCTTTAATGTCCTTCAAAATACCGTATTTCATGATACGACCTCCTAAAAATTTTAAGATATATAAAACTTTAATTACTTAACTCTTTAAAACCTTCCCCACGCACTTCCATTACATCGGAAATGATTGTAAATGCACTACCATCAATTTCTCTTACCAGATGCAAAAGACGCGGAAGCTCTTTATTTCTTACAATGCACATAAGCATTGTGTTATCTTCATTTTTATAAAAACCTTTTGAGTAGATTCCTGTAACACCGCGGACCATATCACCCATAACCCTGACTGCGATTTCATCGTGTTTCTTGGAGATTATATATACAGACTTGGCGTGGTCACCACTTACAAGTACCCAGTCGGTCACTTTACTGCTGATGTAGAGAGAAAGAACTGAGTAAAACATAATCGTGTAATCTCGGAAAACAATACCTGATGCGATAATTACCGCTGAATCTATAAGAAGAATGAATGTGGCAATCGAAATATGCGGAAACAACTTATGGAAAATAAGTGCTGCAAAATCGCTACCACCGGTTGATCCATCCTTATACACAACAAAACCAACACCAAGACCAACTAAAATGCCACCAAAGATTGAGCAGATGAGAATATCGCTGTCATACTCACCGAAGAGGGGTGTTATTGCGAGTGCTGCAGAAAGGAAAAGAATTCCTGCAACGGTCTTCATAACCGCACCGCTGCGAAGAGTTTTATATCCAAACACAAAAAGAACCGCGTTTATCACCAGAGTAGTTACAGACAGCGGGATATTAGCAATATAATACAAAACCGTACCTACACCCGCTACACCACCGGTTGAAATTTTGACTGGATTCAAAAAGTAGGTTATTGCAAAAGCAAGTATAAATGAGCCTACCAGGATATAAAGATACTCAATAAGAGTCTTTTTCAAATCGAAATTTTTAAATACTTTCTTAATCTTCTCCACGGGAGATTTCTCCTCTCACGCACAATAATATTGACATTTATTTTTGCATACGCTACAATTATAGCGTGGTTTTTTGGCATTGTCACGCCAATTTCTATTTAATTTATGCCAATTTTTGTCATAGAGGTGATATTTATGAAAGCAGAATTTGGAATTATGCGCGAAAAAAACAATACACTCTTTTATAACGAATATACAAACTGCAAAGGTGTCTTTCACTTTCATTCACAAATAGAACTTCTCATTGTCGATGAAGGAGAAGTCGAAATTTTTATTAATAACCAGGGTAGAATTATCAAAGGTGGAGAAATGTCTGTCGCGTTAAGTTACGACGCACACTCTTACAAAACACCTGTATATTCCAAGACCAGCCTTCTTATAATTCCGCTTTATATGTGCGATGAATTTATAAAAGCAATCGAGCACAAACGAGTTTCAAATCCATATATCACCAACAGGAAAATTGTCGGTAAAATCAAATCACTTGTAAAAGAAATTGATTTAAAAGATAAAAACGAAATAAAACTCAAGGGATATATATATCTGATATTGGGTCTTATAATGGAAAATATAGAGTTTGAGTCAACTCAGGATTCGCATATGCCTGATCTTTCGTCTAAAATCCTTCTTTATATCAACGAAAATTTCACAAAAGATCTTTCGCTCTCTTCACTGGCAACCGTATTTGGTTTCAGCGAAAGTTATCTGTCAAGATACTTTAAATCCTATTTCAATATTTCGCTTAATCAGTACATAACAATCATAAGGCTCAAAAATGCGTTGATGCTCATGCACGAGAAGAAAAATACCCTTACTTACTGTGCGCTTGAAAGCGGGTTTGGTTCTATGAGAACATTTTACAGAGTATTCTCTGAGGAATTCGGTTGTTCACCAAAAGAATATTTGAAAAAAATATAATATACGGAAGGATTGCAAAAGCAATCCTTCCTTTTTATTATTTCCAATATTTCCTGTCATTTACTGTATCAACAAATTCGCGTACAGAAAGGTTTTCGTCACCTGTTATAAGTTCAAGAACTTTGTCCTGACCTTCTTTTGTGATAAGCGGCGCGGTAATTCTGTAGAATTTTTCGCTGAGCCAGTCAAGGCCGATGTTTTCGTGTGCTTCGCCGCTTGGTTCAAACTCTTTTGAAGCATAAAGATTACCATTTTTGTCTGTTATTTCCGCACGGCAAATTCTCTTTGCAGGGAACTGTGCGTCAAGCTTTTCATCAGTTTCAAAGGAAAGTTTTGACATCATCTCAAGCACCTTGGGGTCTGCAAGGTTTTCCTGCCACACGTGCTGAATACCGAAAGTTCCGTAGACAATAGCTGTCGCAACGGGATATGCGATATTGTACTGTGCCTCATCAGGTGTCTGGGGATGAATTTTTGAAAGACGGGTTGCACGGTTGAAGGTTTTCATAACAACCTTCTCAACATCTTCAGCCTTGATACCATTTTCCTTCATTGTAGAAACGCAGGCATCAATCGCAGGATGTCCCCATCTGCAACAGGGATATGGCTTGAAATAAAGATTCATAACCTCGTAATTTTCGCCAAGGTCATCAAGATAATGCTTGTAATCTTCTCCTTCAAGGAGGTTCTTGTTGCCCTCAAATCCTGAAAGCGATTCCATAATTGCAAGTGTACCAATCATTACGCCGAAAGGCACACCGTCCTTATTCATTGAAGGATACTCTACACTTCTGATCCCGGGAACAAGCGGTGCATTGAAATCTGCTATAGAAAGAACATTATTAAGTTCTTCTTTGGTGAAGCCGAGAATTCTTGCAACACCTGCCGCAACGCCTACTGCACCGAAAGTACCGCTTGAATGAGCATAGTCGTAGTATTCCATCATTGCAGCACCGCTTCTGATGGATGTTTCGTAGGCAACGAGCATAGCCATGAGGAATTCTTTTACCGTAATATCATTTTCATAGGCAGATGCTAAAATAGCACCAACAAACGATGTACCAGGATGTGTGCGGGTAAGGTTGTGACCATCATCGATATCATAAGCGTTTGATGAATGTCCCATAGCCGCAGAAGCACCCATAAAGTTAAACTTTTTCTCGCTGCCTATTACGGGGATATTACCTTCACCATAAAGGCGCTGGGCAAGTCGCAAACCTGTTTCAAACTGACTGCTGCGGCTACCTGAAATGAGTGCGCCCATAAGGTCAATAAAGCACCCCTTCAATCTTACCTTTACTTCTTCAGGGAGTTCTTCCCACTTGATACCGAGAATGAAGTTTTCAAGTTTATAATCAGTAATATATTTCATAATTTGTTCCTTATTTAATATTTGGAAGGCTTGCGGCAGCAACTGACTGACCAACTCTTCTTGCCTTTTCATCGGGAATGTGAAGCTGAACCTTCTTTGCAAGTTCGGGATACTCATTCTTTAATACTTCATTTGCCTTTTCAAGAAGGATTACTCCACCCTTGCCGCTTGTAACTCTTCCCATGATAAGAACGTGCTTAATATCATAGAAAACGCTGTAATAAGCGATTGCATAGCCAAAATATGTACCGATAGTTTCATAAATATCCGCAGCACGGGGATCGTCCTTTTCCATAAGGCTCTGAACAACCTTGAGCTTTTCTGCAGGAGAAAGAGTTTCGTCAAGCTCTATACCTGCGCGGGGCGCGAGTTTAATTACGCCATCCTGAGAGAAGTATTTAACACCGCAACCGTAGTCGCCACTCCACTCGTCAACCATTGCACCCTTGTTGAAATCAACAGGAGCAAATGCGAGTTCGTTAAGCCAGCCTGTGATGTTACCTTCCTTGTCAATATAGCCTGCAGCTTCACTTGTACCCATAGCAACACCGAGTACATTGTTGTCCTCAAGGCTCATAGCACCTGCAAGTGCAGTAACGTCACCATCGTTTGCAACTTCAAGCGGAACATCGCCGATTTCTTTTGCAACATTGATGTACATATCTTTAACGTGCTTTTCAAAATCCTCGGGATTAACCTTGAGGAAAAGAGAAGCCATCTTTATCTGATTTTCAACATAGATACCTGCAGAAGATACGCCGATAGCATCAACGCGGGGCATATGAGATGCCGCAGTCTTCATAGCATTGAGAATACCTTCATAGTGGTACATAGGATCGCTGTTGATTTTGGGGAACCATACAACTTCTTCAGAGTACACTGTTTCGCCGTCAATAACTGCAGAAACCTTACGGTCACTTCCGCCTGCGTCGAAACCGATTCTGCAACCGTCAAGATGACGACCGATAGGTGAAGATGTATCATTTTCCTTGGGAGCGTCTTTTACATCTTCGACATACGCTACTTCAAATTCTTTTCCGTACACTGTAACCATAGTAATACGGTCAAATTCTCTTGCGCCATCCTTGGAGTAATCTGCGGCGATACGGTCATATATGTACTTTGAGCCTGCGATAGTTACTTTCCAACCGCCCTTTGCCCAAAGGAGTGTCTTAATAATTCTTTCAACGATTTCGTAGTTTTCTTCATCGTGGCCTGTATTTTCCTTGAAAACATCAATTTCAAAAACTGCGGTAAGTCCGCTGTTTCTTTCTACAGCAATTGAAACAGGCTGTGATTCAGCCTTTGCCACAGATGCCTTAAAATCATCAAGTGCCTTTATCATAGGCATAAATTCAGGTTCAAGTTTTGCAATTATCATAATTATTCTCCTTTATACTTTATTTCTCCGCCAAGGATTGTTGTGTCAATATTGAATTCCTCATCGGCAATTACAATATCAGCACGCTTACCTACTTCAATAGAACCGATTTCATTTTCCATTTTAAGAGCCTTTGCAATATTAAGCGATGCACAGTTAACAGCATCGTATATTTCAATTCCTGAATATGTATAAAAATTATAAACTGCCTTATTAAGTGTAAGTACGCTTCCAGCAATTGTACCATCAGGAAGAAGACACTTTATACCCGTTTTTGTAAGATACTGACCACCGAGGGTATATTCCCCGTCCGGCATACCGCCTGCACGCATACAATCGGTAATCAGACAAAGTTTGTCCTTCTTAACCTTTGATATAAGGGGATAAAGTCCCTTATCAATGTGGAAAGTATCTGCAATAAATTCGGTAGTAACATCATCACGAGAAAGCGCTGCACCTACTACACCGGGATTACGGTGAGAAAGAGCTGTCATAGCATTAAAGAGATGTGTCACATGGCTAACACCATTATCAAAAGCCTCAAGAGTCTCTTCAAATGTTGCACTTGTGTGACCAGCTGAAATAAGAATATCTGTGTTTTTTGAAATATCCTCTATACATTCTTTTGCGCCATCAACTTCGGGAGCAATTGTAAAGAGTCTTATTATATCAGAATGCTTTTTGATGAACTGCGCATCGGGTTTTTTAATATGCTTGCCGGGCTGTGCACCCTTTCGTTCCATATTTATGAACGGGCCTTCTGCATTTACACCGAGAATTCTTGCACCGTAATATTCATTACTGTTTTTAAGGGTTCTGACAGAATCAAATGCGTTTTCAAGTTCCTGATAAGAAACTGTCATTGTTGTGGGAAGCCATGATGTAACACCATTTTTGATAATTCCCTCTGCCATAGTTTTTACACCATCAACATCACCGTCTGATGCATCAGCACCCAAATAGCCGTGAATGTGCATATCGATAAGACCGGGAAGCACATATTTTCCACCTGCGTCAATTATCTCATACTTACTTTTGTCAATGGTTTTTTCATCAGTTATCTCTACGATTTTTTCGTCAAAAATAACTGCCTGTCCGTAAAGAGTTTTGTCCTTAAGAATGACCTTGCCGTTTACAATACACTTCATGGATATTCTCCTTTCAAATTGTTCCATTTTAATAGTATCACACAACATTGTCAAACGCAACTTTTTTTCAGTAAGCTTTTAAGTCGCTCTCTGATATCTCTTCCAAGCTCAACGGGAAAAACATCAAGCCTACTGTCGTTATTTGCAAAAAACAATAAAATCCGTCTGTATATTTCCTTATCAGACAAACGGTTATCGGCAGTA
>JAZNLD010000105.1:0-2344 GCA_045578925.1 Clostridia bacterium | reverse complement strand
TTGTTTTCCATATCGGCAAGGTCGTTTCTTATTGTTACTTCTGAAATTGAAAAAAGATTGCTAAGCTCTGTAACGCGAACGCTACCGTTTGTGTTTATAAGATCAAGTATTTGCTTTTTTCTATCATCAACTACCATATTTCCCTCCTGAAACGTGATAATGTTATCTTTATGCATTATACATCTAACTTTCGTTTTTGTCAATATGATGGCTAAAACGAAACCTAAAACTTTCGTTTTGAAAGCGAAACAAAAATAAAACGAAAAAAATATGTTGACAAAAGGCACTGCCAAATGTATAATGTTTACGTAAGTGAAGAATTTACAAAATAAAAGTATTAAAAATATTTAAGGAGTGTTTGTGATGAGTTCTAATTGGGCAAAAATGGACCTTACTCAGGTGCCTAATATGGTTACTTCTACAGTTCCCGGTCCTAAGTCAATTGAGTATCATGAAAGATGCGCAAAGTATATGAAGGGCTATTCAAGCCAGGTTCAGTTGTTCCCTGTATCATTTGAATCAGGTTACGGCTATACCCTTAAGGATGTTGACGGAAATACATACCTTGACTTCTCATCAGGTATTTATGTAACAGGTCTTGGTCATTGTCATCCCAAGATTAGTGAAGGTGTTGCAGAACAGGCTAAGAAGCTTATGAACTGCCACGACTTCACAACAAAGGTTAAGATGGAACTTGTTGAAAAGCTCCATGAAATTACAGGTGGTCGCTTCGGTGGTTTCCAGTTCTACGATTCAGGTACAACTGCTGTTGAAGCCGGTCTTCGTTGTGCTCGTGCAGCAACAGGTAAGCAGGAATTCATTTCTTTCTTCAGAGATTTCCACGGTAAGACATATGGTGCGAACTCTCTCGCTGTTGTAGGTCCTGACACACATATGAGAGCTCCCGGCTTTATGCTTGTTCCCAGACCCAATCCCTACCGCGATTTCTTCGGAAGAAGCGAAGAAGAAGCTTGGAAAGATTCTTCTCCCTATATCCATATGATCGAAGGTATGCTTGATAACGCTTGTGCAAGCGGTGGTAAGAATGTTGCAGCTATCGTTCTTGAACCTGTTCAGGGTTGGGGCGGCACAATCATTCCTCCTGCTGATTTCATTCCTGCACTTCGTGCTCTTTGCGACAGAAGAGGAATCCTTCTCTTTGCAGACGAAGTTCTCAACTGTATGGCAAGAACAGGTAAGTACCTTGCAATGGATCACTGGAACACAACTGCTGATATTACAACTCTTGGTAAGGGCTTTGGTAACGGTTTCCCCGTAACAGCTCTTGCGGTTTCAAAAGATCTTGCTCCTGCAATTGAAAAGATTTCTGCATCTTCAAGCTACGGCGGTAACCCCATGGCTTGTATCGCAGCTCTTGAATCAATCAGAGTTATTGAAGAAGAAAATCTTAATGAGCGTTCAACTCACCTTGGTGAAATTATGCTTGCTAAGATGAATAAGATGAAGGAAGAACATCCCATCATCGGTGACGTTCGTGCAATCGGCTGTCTTCAGGCTATCGAAGTTGTTAAGGATCGCGAAGCTAAGACTCCGTTCCCTGAAGCAGGTCAGATGATTTATCAGAAGGCATTCGAAAAGGGTCTTGCTTGGGTTCCCTCAGGTCACATCCTTCGTATGTCACCTCCTATGATTCTTGACGATGAAGCAGCTCTTAAGGGTCTCGATATCATCGAAGAAGCAGTAAGAGAAACTGAAAAGCATTTTGGTTATTAATAAGAACTTTTTTAAGGGTTATTACGCTTTGTAATAACCCTTAAACTGAATAATAAGGAGAGGTAAAACTAATGAAAACGGTAAAATTCGGACTTATCGGCTGCGGCCTTATGGCAAGAGAATTCGCGTCTGCAGCAGCAAGATGGTGTCATCTTACAGACGATATTGCAAAGCCTGAAATCGTAGGTATTTGCTCTGTTGTTCCTCAGGAAATGGAATGGTTCAAAAAGAATTTCCCTGAAATCAAATACGCAGTAACAGATTATAAAGAACTTCTCGATAAAGAGGATATTGATGCAATTTACTGTGCAGTTCCTCACAATCTTCACGAGCAGTTTTATATTGATATTATCAAGAGTGGCAAGGCGCTTCTTGGCGAAAAGCCTTTCGGTATAGACAAGGCTGCCAATGAAAAAATTATGGAAGCTATTAAGGAGAATCCCGGAACATTCGTAAGATGTTGTAGTGAATTTCCCTACTATCCTGCAATGCAGACTATGATAAACTGGTACAAGGAAGGAAAGTTCGGTAAAGTTCTTGAAATCCGTTGCGGATTCAACCACTGCAGTGATATGGATGTTAATAAGCCTATCAACTGGAAGAGAATGGT
>JAZNLD010000104.1:0-6477 GCA_045578925.1 Clostridia bacterium | reverse complement strand
TTTAGAATTGCCAACCCCTACAAAATTTTCATATATTTAATCTTGCTTGCGGTTGACCGACTTTTTCGACAGTCTGGGAATCCGCACTTTGTGCGGATTCTGTTTTTCATTCTTTGTATAAATAGCTTGCAAAAGGAAATGCTATATGGTATAATGCTCTTGGTGAATAATTATGAAAATTCTGGGTCTTGATTATGGTGAAGCAAGAATCGGTGTAGCGGTCAGCGATGCGCTCGGAATGCTTGCGAACCCGCTTGATACAATTTGTGAAAAGGACCGTGCACTTCAGCTTGAAAAAACTGCCGCTGTTGCAAAATTGCACGGGGCGGAAAAAATAGTTGTCGGCAATCCCAAACGAATGGACGGAACTCTCGGACACCGTGCGGAATATACTGAAGAATTTGCGCGCGACTTGTCGGAAATGCTCGGTATTCCGTACATTATGTGGGATGAAAGGCTTTCCAGTACCGAAGCACACCGAATCCTTGAAAGCGGCGGTGTCAGCGGTAAAAAAAGAAAAACGAAAGTTGACAAGATTGCCGCGGTAATTATACTGCAGGGCTATCTTGATTCAATAGGGTAATTATATAGAAAAAAGGAGTAATAGAAATGGCAGATAACACAAAAGACATTTTTGAAGAAGTTGAGGAAGAATACGAATTCTTGGACACTGTGGAACTTGACGGTGAAACATACTTTATGCTTATCCCCGCAACAGACAGTGAGGAAATCGACGGTGAAGTTTTCATCATGAAACTCGTTGAAGTTGATGGTGAAGAAATGCTTGAAGGTATTGACGACGGCGAACTTTTTGACAAGGTTTACAATATTTTCAAGGAAAACAACAAGGACGAATTTGAGTTTTTGGATTGATTTTTCCGTAAAACAGTGGTATAATCAAGCCGTTCCCTGCGGTGTGCGCAATCAAGGATTTATTTTAACCAACACATCTAATAAGGGAGACTGAGCCGTCTTGCCGTGGCGTGTAGGCTCTCCGTTTGCAGAGAGAAACCCATAAGCGGTGAGCAAGTCACCCACCTGCTCATGCAGGTTTAGAATAATCCTCATTAAACGGCACTGCGGGGCTACATAATAAGCTCTTAATTAAATTTAATATACTAAGGAGTACAGAAAATGAAAAAATTATCAATTATTGTGATTTCTATCGTAATGATTCTCAGCCTTTCCACAGGCGCTTTTGCGGCATTTACTGATATGCCTGCAGGTGCAGACGGCGAAGTATTGCAGAGAGCAGTTGACAACGGCCTTCTTCAGGGCTTTGAAGATGGCACAATTCAGCCGAACACAGCTATTACAAGAGCGCAGATGGCTACTATCTTTGCACGTGCTATGAATGCACAGGCCAAGGAAGACATCACTGCTTTCGTTGATGTGAATGAAAATGACTGGTTCTATGAATCTATGCAGAAAGCAGTTGCAATGGGTGCTTTCAAGGGCGATGACAAGATGCAGCTCAACCCCAATAATTCAATAACAAGACAGGAAGCATTTATCGTTCTTTACAGAATTTTCAGCCTTCCCGATTCTCGTGACGGCGTTCTCAAAACATATTCAGACGGAAATCTTGTTGCTGACTGGGCGAAGACAGAGGTAAGTGCAGTTGCAACATATTGCTTCAGCGGTGAACAGTATTTGAGACCTCTTGATCCGATGACCCGTCTTGAGTTTGCTCAGATTATGGACAAGATTGTTACAGCATACATAGACAAGGAAGGCGACTATATGCAGGTTCCTTCAGGAAATGTTCTTGTAAGAGCAAACAATGTAAACTTCCATGGTGCTAAGAACAAGGGCGTTATCTATGTCGGTGACGGCGTTGAAACAAAAGTTAACTTTGATAATTGCGACTTCGAAAGAGTTGTAATCCGCGGTAAAGCAGCATCATTTAACTCCGGTCAGTACGGCAGAGTTTTAGGCATTGGCCTCGGTACAAGAATTTACATTACCAAAAATCCTTTTGAACTTGTAAAATTGTATGCTGACGGAAGTTTGGGTTCATTCTATGCAACTCCTAACAGAGCAGTGCTTGTTCCCCAAATTCAGCAGGTAACAGAATAATAAACCCCAGACAAGGTTGTTGCGGATTCTGCAACAACCTTTCGGTTTCATTTTGAACAAAAATTACTTTGATTCGCAGGATGTGAAAATGTGAAAAGCGTAGAAATATATACAGATGGTGCCTGTACGGGAAACCCCGGTAAAGGAGGATTCGGAGCAGTTCTTATCTACAACGGGAATGAAAAAAGAATAAGCCGCGGATACAGAAAAACAACCAATAACAGAATGGAACTTTTAGCCGCCGTGGAAGCACTCAGGTTACTGAAAGAACCGTGTGATGTAACGCTGTACAGCGATTCAAAGTACCTGACCGACGCTATCAATCAGAAATGGCTTGAGTCCTGGCAAAAAAACGGATGGAAAAAAGCGGACAGAAAAAGCGTGCTGAATACGGACCTATGGAAAGAGATTATTACTCTCACATCAACGCACAATGTGCGCTTTGTATGGGTTAAAGGACACGCGGGAAATGAGTATAACGAAATTTGTGATATGCTTGCAGTAGATGCCTATAATAACCACGCTGAAAATGTGGATGAATATTATGAAAATCTGTAAAAAAGAATCGCTCACTATTGACAAAAAAGGGCGATTCATATTATAATAAAGTGCAGATTTATTTGTGGAGGGAAATCATATGAATACTTCAAATGATATTGAACAGGTAGACATAAAACGAATGATAGAAATCGTGCTTGAACGAATTGTGTCAATCGTAATTATAACAATAATTTTCGGTATGATAACATTTGCGCTCAGCGAGTTTTTCATAACACCCAAATATGAATCAAGCATTACAATGTATGTCAATAACAGAAAGAGCTCTGCCGAAGAGATTCTTGAAACAAAAACTCTTTCAAGTGATATTGTGGCTTCTCAGCAGCTCGTTCCTACATACATTGAAATGATTAAGAGTAACAACGTCCTTCAGGAAGTTTGTGACGTTGTCAGCAAAAAAACAGGTGAGAAGCTTACCGCAGGAAAACTCAAGAAAATGCTTACTGTTGAAGCTGTAGCAAACACCGAAATCATACGTGTATCAGTTCGTGCAACTGAAAGTTCTGTTGCGCGTGAAATTGCAAACACAATTGCAAATGTAGCTCCTGAAAAAATTCAGAAGTTTATTGAACGAAGCGACGTGCGAATCATTGACAGAGCGAAGATTTCAACATCTCCCGTTTCGCCTAATGTTCGTAACAACACTATCCTCGGTGCGCTTCTCGGACTTATTCTCAGCATATCTTTCATTCTTCTCAGAGAACTTTTCGATGTGCGTGTAAAGTCAGCAGACGACCTTGTAGCAAGATTCAAGTATCCTGTTTTGGGTACAATCCCCGAAATCAATGTTTCATACGACGAATCTGTACATTCTGAAGGTAGTTTCCAATAAGGAAATCGGGAAGGAGGAAGAAAAATGGCTAATTTTATTTCAAATATGAGAAAAATCCCTACAAAACTTGCGAAGAAGGCTCCTGTTACTACAGCTTCTCCGCTTATCGTTAAGAGAGCGAGAATTCTCAATGACAAAAGCTCATTTCATGTAAAAGAAGCTTATAAGGCGCTTCGTACAAATATCGTATTTGCGATTCCTCACGATGGTGCAAAAAGAATCATCGTTACAAGCGCTCTTGCGGGTGAAGGTAAAAGTACAAACTGCCTTAATCTTGCAATCTCTTTTGCACAGACTGGCGCAAAGGTCCTTCTTATCGACTGTGACCTTAGAAAGCCTAATATAGCGAATCTTCTCAACATCCAGTCAACTCCAGGTCTTTCAAATGTGCTTGCTAATCTTAATACAATTGATTCTGTTATAGTTAATTCGGAATATCCCAATCTTGATATTATTCCTTCCGGTGATATGCCTCCTAACCCTGCAGAACTTCTCGGTAGTGCTGCAATGCAGGAAACACTTGACAGACTTTCTGAAATTTATGAATATATCTTCCTTGATACATCTCCCATCAACCTTGTAACTGACTCTGCCGTTCTTTCGAAGATGGCTCACGGTATAGTTCTGGTTGTAAGACAGGGTAGAACTGACAAGGAAAGCGTTGCTGAAGCAATCAAGAAACTTTCGTTTGTTGGTGCAAATATAATTGGCTTCATTCTTAACGGCAGACTTACAGATATCAAGATGGGTCAGCGTTATGGTAGACAGGGCTATTACCGCTATGGTAAGGGTAAATATTACGGCAGGGGCTATTACGGTTATGGTTATGGCTACGGCTATGGTAAAGGCTACGGTTATGGCTACGGTGGTTATGGCTACGGTGGTTATAGCAGCGAAGAATATGGCGGAAATAAAGAGGCAACACCTGATTCAAAGGCTGAAAAAAAGTAAGAGGGTTTTCGTATGATCGATTTTCATACTCACATTTTACCTGCTATAGATGACGGCAGCAGTGGCGTTGAGGAGTCGGTTAAACTCCTTAAAATACTGGAAGAGCAAGGGGTCAGAAAAGTAGTCCTGACACCTCACTTTTACGCGTATTCATCATCTGCTGAATCCTTCCTGAGAAGACGTCAATCTGCGCTTAATGATCTCGTTGAGGCTATGCGTGATGAAGAAATAGAAATTGACATCTATTTAGGGTGTGAGGTTCTTTACTTTGAAGAACTTTGGAGACTTGAAAATCTTGGAAACTACTGCATAGAAGGAACAAAGTATCTCCTTGTGGAAATGCCTTTTGACTCGTGGGCGGATTCTATGATAGACGGTATTGAAAAAATCATTGCAAAAGGATTCATCCCGATCATCGCTCATTTTGAAAGGTATCTCGGCTATCATGGGAATAAGGACAAGGTTGAAAAACTTGTTTCGATAGGCGCACTGCTACAGATGAACTGCGATTGTCTGAATCATTTCTTATCCAGAAGAAAGGCGATTAAATATATCAAAAAGGGTTATGTTTCTGCTCTCGGTACAGATTGTCACAACACAGAAAGCAGAGCGCCCCAATATGCTACTGCAAACGATTATCTGAAAAAAAAGCTTCCTACGGAGCGATATGCTCGTTTCCATAACAGACAGCAGCGTATTTTGGAAAATGCAGAAAAGGTGAAAATTATTTAAAAATAAAAACTCCGCTGGGTTATACCTTTAGCGGAGTTTTGTTTATAAGGTGGTTTTATGTATAAAGAGTATGAAGAATGTACCCTTTGCCCTCGCGAATGCAAAGTTAACAGAAACAAGGGAGAGAAGGGGTTTTGTTCACAGACTTCGGATGTTAAAATAGGCAGAAGCGCGCTTCATTATTGGGAAGAACCTTGTATATCGGGGGAAAACGGCTCGGGAACAGTTTTCTTTTCGGGCTGTTCGCTCCGCTGTATATACTGTCAGAATTATAGTCTCGGCAGGGGGAAGGCAGGAAAAGAAATCAAGGAAAATGCGCTTTCCGATGTTTTTATAAAACTGCAGGAAGAGGGCGCACATAATATCAATCTTGTGACGGCGGACCACTTTGCTCCACATATAAAAGATTCCGTGATAAAGGCGCGTAAAGAGGGGCTAACAATCCCTGTTCTGCTCAATACAGGCGGATATGTTTCGGAACAGACTTTGGATATTCTCAAGGATGTAATTGACATTTATCTTGTGGATTTCAAATATATGAATCCCGAAATCGCGCAGAATTATTCAAACGCTCCCGACTATCCCGAAGTTGTAAAGAATGCAATCTGCAAAATGGTTGAAATCGTGGGTGACCCTGTATTTCAGGATGACGGGATGCTTCAAAAAGGTGTAGTAGTCCGTCACTTGTGTCTTCCTTCCCATACAGATGATTCAAAAAGTATAATAAAATACCTTTTTGAAACCTACGGCACAAAAATACTTTACAGTATAATGAGGCAGTTTACCCCAATAAAAACCAGCGAAAAATACCCGCAACTGAATCGCACTCTCGCAGAAAAAGAGTACGATGAAATCATAGACTATTGTATAGAAATCGGGATAGAAGATGCGTTCATCCAGGACGATGAATGTGCAAGCGAGAGCTTCATACCTGAGTTTGAATGAAAAAGAGGCACTTTTTTATAAAAAGTGCTTCAGCGTGTCGATAAACCTATCGACACGCTGGCAGACGAGGAAAAAGAAAGGTAAATCTGTTCAAGACAAGCTCGTCGGCGTACGAGGGTACGATAGAGATTGCCTT
Organism: Clostridia bacterium; assembly: GCA_045578925.1. Classification (GTDB taxonomy): domain Bacteria; phylum Bacillota; class Clostridia; order UMGS1883; family UMGS1883; genus UMGS1883. Next base: position 244 of record JAZNLD010000104.1, on the reverse strand, counting down.
GGACAGAAGCAAGCAAAAAGCCCTGAAAACTACGGTTTTTAGGGCTTTTATATTCGCTTGATTAATAAAAACTATTTTATTTTTGTCGGTTCGTTTAGAATCGCTAAACCCTACAAAAATTTCATATATTTAATTTTGCTTGCGTTTGACCGACTTTTTCGACAGTCTGAAGACCTGACATTCTAAATGTCAGGTCTTGTATCATTCTCCGAGTTTAATAAGTGCTTTTTTCTCTATTCGTGAC